>JALHTD010000455.1 GCA_022865555.1 Thermoanaerobaculaceae bacterium
ACAAGGGGGGAAGAATACGCGGCGGCCTCGTCGTCTTCCGCGATGTCCCCGAGCGGCAGAACGCGCTCCGAAAAATAAGCATCGAGACCTTGCGCACGATCGGAGGGGACGCAGCCCTCAGCGAACCGGTGCCAGGCATGGAGTGCACGGGCTGCCTCGAGAGATTCGCCAAGTTCCGCGAGTGCTACGACCGAATCTACCGGGCCGTTGAGCAGACGGCCGACACGGTCGTCATCACCGACAGGCAGGGAGTTATCGAGTACGTGAACCCCGCATTCGAGAAGACCACGGGCTACACCCGCGGCGAGGCGGTCGGCCGTACACCGCGGATCCTCAAGTCGGCCTACCACGACAAGAAGTTTTACAGGCAGCTCTGGAAGGGGCTCCTCGCGGGCAAACCGTACCTCGGCACGATCGTCAACCGGAAGAAGTCCGGCGAGGAGTACTGGGCAGAGCAGACGATCACCCCGGTGAAGGACGACGGCGGGCAGATCACCCACTTCGTGTCCGTGCTCAAAGACGTGACCGAGCTGAGGAATATGCAGAAACAGGAGTTCTTCCTGGACCTGGCCCGCGAGGTCCAGAAGCGCTACTACAAGCAGCACGCGTCCGTGCCTGGCTTCGACATCGGGGCTGCTGCCTTCCCCGCCCACCAGACCGGCGGCGACTACTTCGACTTCCTTCCCCAGCCCAACGGGTGCCTGGACATGGTCATCGGCGACGTCAGCGGCCATGGGTTCGGAGCCGCCCTGGTGATGGCGGAGACGCGGGCGTACCTGCGCGCCTACTCGGGAATGGAGCCCGACATTGGCGTTCTCCTCAATCGCGTCAACGGTGTCCTGTCGAGAGACCTGGAGGGTCGGCATTCCGTGACGCTGGTGCTGGCTCGCCTGGACCCGGGCAAGCGCACCCTCGAGTATGTGAACGCCGGACACGTGTCCGGCTATTTGCTGCGGCCCTCGGGAGAGATCGGCCACGTCCTGGACAGCACCGGCCCTCCCCTCGGCATGTTCCCCGACCGCGACTACTCATCGAGCCGGATCATCCAGCTTGAGCAAGGCGACACGATCGTCCTTCTCACAGACGGGATCACGGAGGCGATGCGCGGCGACGAGGCCGAGTTCGGGGCTCAGCGCGCCCTCGAGTTTCTCCGAGCCCATCTCGATGAGCCCGCCGCCAAGCTCGTCCAGGGCCTTCACGATGCCGCGCGGGCGTTTTCGGGCGACGGGCCTCAGCAGGACGACATCGCGTCAGTCGTCTGCAAGGTCGGCGCCACTGGGGATGCTCTGGCCCCCCAGTTCTAGCGCTTCCCCCGTCGTGCGCTACCCCTCGACGATCTTCTTGAGCGCGTCCAGGGCCTCGGACCAGAACGCCTTCATGCGAGCGACCTCGTCCGCGTCAGCAAGCCTCTTGTGGTCAACCTCGACCTGGCTCTTCTCGGGGCCCCTGGAGTAGAAGTTGACGTCCACCGAGCTCCCGCCGCCTGCCCACGTGATCCTCATCGACTTTCCCGGGGTGGCCCTGCGAACCGTCAAGTCGGCGTTCCCCAGCCACCGCGCACGGGCTGCGTCGTCGGCCCACGCCCCGAACACCGCTCTGACAGGAGCGCCGATGGTCTTGCTGGCGCTCACCTGGAAGCCCTCCGGCGTCTGGTGCCTCTCGCGCAGGCCCCGCTCCTGCTCGTAGGCCACAGTCACCATCTGCCGCCACCACGGGCCGACCCGATGGTGCTCAGAGAGGAGGGCGACGATCCCCTTGTGCCCCAGCTTGACGGCGCCCGCCTCGTCCAGGATGGCAAACCAGTCGGACCAGGTCTTCCCGGTCCGCGCCTTGACCGTGGCATCGCTGATGCCTGCCGCCGTGCCGGCCTCTTTCTCCTCAGCCATCCCGAACCCCCTTCCCGCGGCGACGTGGCGCAGCCACAGGCGCACACGGGACGGACCCCGCTCCGGCGGGCCGCTACCTGTCGTCAAACACCGTGAAGATCTCCCGGTGACCGGAGTCTACCAGAGGCTTGAACCTCTCGTACCAGGCGCCCCACTCCTTCGCCGCCATGGCATCGCTACTGGCCGATTCCCAGGCCGCCAGGCTCGGGTGGGTGCTCTCGAGTACCAGGGTGTAGAAGGGCCCGGTGACGTCCATGAGCGCACGGTCGAGCGAGAAGCCCGCCTTCTTCCCGATGCGAAGCCCCTCCTTCAGCAGCGCCTGTGCCTCTTTGGCCTTGCCGAACTTGAGCCGAAAAACGTCGCGAACCAGAATCATGGCGATCCCCCCCTTTCCGATGGGACACACCTAAACTAAGTCTCTGTTGCAGTCACGTCAAGGGTGGCAAGGGGGGCGGCTGGCGCTTCGCGCCCGCGAGGCGGCGCCGTGTCAGTGCGAGAACGTCAGCCTCAGGCCCACGATCCCCGCGACGATCAGGAGGATGCAGCGTCAGTGCGAAGCGCGTTCCAGGAGGAACGCGTAGCCAAGGAGACGGTAGACGAGCTTGGCGGCGAGGAAATCGGGCGCCACGTTTCCCGGAATCGGTGCCAGCTCCACCACGTCGAAGCCCACGATCCTCTTCCGACGGGCGACCTCCCGCAGCACGGAGAGGGCGCGGTACCAGTCGAGGCCCCCCGGCTCAGGCGTGCCGGTCGCCGGCATCACCGCGGGGTCGAAGGCGTCCAGGTCCACGGTGACGTAGACCTCTTCGGGAAGCGTCGAGAGTAAGCGGGTCATCCAGCCCGACACAGGCGCCTCGACCGCCTCCGGCGCAAACACCGTGCAGATTCCGAGCTCGCGGATGAGCGCCCGCTCCTCGCCGGTGAGCGACCGGATCCCCACCTGGGCAATCGGGACCCCGTCGTCGATCACCCTGCGCATCACGCAAGCGTGGTTGTGAGGCGAGCCCTCGAACGAGTCGCGCAGGTCGGCGTGTGCGTCGAGCTGGAGAACCCCGAGCCCAGGGTGCTTGCCCCGCACCGCGCGGACCAGCGGCGCGGTCACCGAGTGCTCACCGCCCAGCCCGACGAGGAACTTGCCGCTGGAGACGACCTCGCGCGCCACCCGCTCGATGCGCTCGAGAGTGGCCGCCGGTCCGGCGGTGTCCGGTACCACCGCGGGGAGCGTCTCGATCCCGACCTCCTCCCAGGTCTCGCGGCCAAGTTCCTCGTCGAAGGTCTCCAGGTGGGTCGAGGCCTCGAGGATCGCGATCGGGCCGCGGCGCGCGCCCGGCTGGTACGAGGTCGTCAGGTCGTACGGAATCGGAAGGATGGCGGCTCGGGCCGGGCGCTTCGGCTTTGCCTCTGCCGGAACGCCCAGGAAATCCTGGTAGGGGGCGTAGCGCTCGTCAGTCATCCTTCCTCCACACACCTGCCGTAGGGGCGGCCCTTGCGGCCGCCCGGGTCGAAGCAATCCCCGCCCCTACCCGTCCTTCTTCTCCCGGGCCAGATAGTCCTTGCGGAGCCGATCGAGCATCTCCTCGCGGCGGTCGTAGAGCCGCTTGAGCGGACGCGCCTCGCGGTTGGCGAGCGCGTAGGCGGTGAGCAGCGGCAGCGCGATGGTCGTGTCGGTGTAGACGACGACGGCGCTGGGGAGCTGCTCGGGGTCGATCTTGCCCCAGGAAACCGCCTCGGCGGGCGTCGCCCCGGAGAGGCCGCCGGTGTCGGGGCGCGCGTCGGTGACCTGCAGGAAGTAGTCGTGCCCTTTCCCCGGGAGACCCATGACCTCCTGGATCTGGGGCTCGGTCTGGAGCAGGAAGTTCTTCGGGCTGCCGCCGCCGAGGATGAGCACCGCGCTCTTGCCCCCGGAGCGCTTGGCGTCGTAGACGATGGCCGCGGTCTCGTTCACGTCGAGGTTGGGGTCGATCGTCAGCTTCGAGCCGGTCAGAGAAAGCGCCGCCACGTTCATGCCGATGGAGGAATCGCCGGGCGAGGAGGTGTAGACCGGCACGCCAGCCCGGTGACACGCGGCCAGCAGGGAGTGCCCCTCGACGCCCAGCACTTTCTCGCGCTCGGTCACGTAGCGACCGAGGATGTTGTGGAACTCCGCGGAGGACATCGGGCGCTGGAACTCGGGTACCCGGATCACCTCACGCACGAACGCGTCGGTATCCAGCAGCACGTTGTAGTCGAAGAAGACGTCGTAGATGCGGATGACCCCGGCCTCGCGCAGCTCCACGTCGGAGACGAACGGCGAGCCGTGGTGGAGACGCATCCCCAGGCCGAAGTGGAGGTCGTGGTAGAGGTTCGCCCCGGTAGACACGATCCAGTCCACGAACCCGGCCTCGACCAGCGGGATCAGGCACGATATCCCGTAGCCGCCAGGCGTCAGGGCGCCCGCGAGCGAGGCCGCCACCGTGGCCCCGGGGGCGAGCATCTTGCTCGCGAACAGTCGTGCCGCCTCGCGCAGGCGGGCGGCATTGTAGGCGGAGAACACGCCCTCCACCAGCTGCGCCGCGGTCATCTCCCCGCGCACGCGTGGGGGGAGGATCCGCGCGCCGCCCAAATACCTCTTCTTGGAGTCGGCCATCGCTCCCCTCTCAGTCGAACAGCAGCATCGCGGCGGCAACCACGGTCGTCCACTTCCCGGACCGGCCGACTATTGCGGACTGTGTGACGTTGCGGGTGGTCACGATCTTGTTGGAGATCTTCCAGATCTGCCGCTTCTCGTCCCACGACTGGTTCTCGTCGAACTCCACGCCCAGCGTGGAAGCGAGCATCGAGGCGGCCAGGTCCTCGGCGTAGTCCCCCGCCTCCTTGCCGGTCTGCCCGAACGAGTGGTGCTCCGAGAGGTACCCGTACATGCGCCTGTCCCTCGGCACCGCGACGCCGATCGAGGCCGCGATCATGCGGTGGGGCTCGTTGGACTCGGACCGGCTCATCACCACGAACGCGATCTGGCCCGGCTCCAGGTACTCCTCTCCCTTGACCCGGGTGACGATCCTGCAGCCCGGCGGGTAGATCGACGACACCGCGACCAGGTTGAGGTACGCGATCCCGGCGTCCCGGAGAGCGAGCTCGAACGACTGCAGCTTCTCCCCGTGAACGCCCACTCCGTTCGTGAGGTAGAGCCTCTTCGGCACGAGGTTAGTTGGCATCCGGCCCTCCCGGTCAAACCCCAGGCTCGCGGGGACTGCGGAGCGTAGTCGGAAACCTCCGCGACATCAAGCACCGACCGATTTCCCTCAGCATCGGTGCAGCGGGCGGCCTTGTCAACCCACCGAGGCGAGGCGCTCCCCGGAGCCCCTGTTCGTGAGAGGATAGGGGCGTGATCGGCAAGATCATCGACATCACCCGACCGCTCGGGCCGACGACCGCCGCCTGGCCCGGCGACGTGCCGTTCTCGAAGCGCTGGACGCAGGCACACGGCACTGTGACGGCAGCCGTTTCCTGCCTGCAGTTCTCCCCCCACCTCGGCACCCACCTCGACGCCCCGCTCCACCTCGACCCTCACGGCCGCGACGTCGCGGCCGTTCCCCTCTCCGTGTGCGTGGGACCGTGCGAGGTCGTGGGGCTCCCGGGTCACGACCGCCCGATCTCGGAGAGCGACCTGCCCACCGGCTGGAAGCCCTCCACCCCCCGCGTGCTGTTCGCCACCTGGACGTGGCCTGCCGAGGCGCCGATCCCGACCAGCTTCGCGAGCCTGGCACCCCCCTTCGTGGACTCCCTGGCGCGTGCGGGCGCGATCCTGGTGGGCATCGACACGCCCTCGGTGGACGAGCCCAGGGCAGTCGAGCTCCCGGCGCACCGGCGCTGTGTGGCACAGTCGATTGCGATCCTGGAGGGGCTGGACTTCACCGGGGTCATCCCCGGCACCTACACGCTGGTCGCCGCCCCGCTGCGGCTCCCTCACGTCGAGGCCTCGCCGGTTCGGGCGTTCCTGTTGCCCGCGACGACCGTCGCGCCCGGCGCCGTCGAGCGGGTCGGGCCGATCCGCA
Organism: Thermoanaerobaculaceae bacterium; assembly: GCA_022865555.1. GTDB lineage: Bacteria > Acidobacteriota > Thermoanaerobaculia > Thermoanaerobaculales > Thermoanaerobaculaceae > RBG-13-68-16. Next base: position 5,921 of record JALHTD010000455.1, read on the forward strand.
CCACGGGCGCGTGAGGGTCAACGGCGGCGCGTCGAACCGCCTGCGCTCCAGCCTGTACGCCCCGCTCTACTACCCAGTGCGCTTCTTCACGCGCCAGCGCCGCCGGGGCCCCTCACTCGGCTTTGTGGGTGTAGAGCTCGCTGGCCTTCACCGCGGAGACGACGATCCCCTTGATCAGTGCGGAGCTGAACCCCTGGTGCTCCATCTCGTTGAGCCCCGAGATCGTGCACCCGCGCGGCGTGGTCACTGCGTCGATCTCGCCCTCGGGGTGGCTCCCGCGGTGGAGCACCAGCGAGGCAGCCCCCAGGGCGGTCTGAGCCGCCATCGCGAGCGCCTGTTCCGGGTGAAAGCCGATTTCGATCCCACCCTGGCTTGCGGCCCGCACCGCGCGCAGGAAAAAAGCGATGCCGCACGCGCAGAGGGCGGTGGCAGGAATCATGTGCTCCTCGTCGATCACCATCGTCGTGCCTACCGCATCGAAGATCGAGGCAGCGGTGTCGAGCACTTCGTGCCGGGGCGAGTTGGTCGCCAGGCACGTCATCGACCGGCTCACGGCAATCGCCGTGTTAGGCATGGCGCGCACCACCGGCACCTCGCGGCCGACCTGGCGGACGATGTCCGCGATGCTGGCGCCCGACACAACCGAGACGAGCAGGTGGCGAACAGGATCGAGGTCGGGGGCGATCTCGTGCAGCAAGGTATCGAGCTGTCCCGGTTGCACTGCCACGACCACCACGTCGGCCCGCCGCGCCGCGTCACCGTTGTCGGTCTGGACCTGAAAGCCCTGGGTAGCCAGGTCGGCCAGGCCGTCGACGCTGCGACGGGTAAGGATCATCTCGGACGGCTGGAAACGGCCGACCCCGGCCAGGCCGACCGCCATGGCTCGACCGATGTTGCCGGTCCCCAGGATCGCGATGCGCGCGTTCGTTCCCATCTTCGGCTCCTTTGGATTTCGCCTCGGCATCTTACCCGCTTCACACCTGTCCCGCATCGGCGGCCTTGGCGGCCCTGCTGGAAGCGTTCTCAGCGGTCGGGGCGGCGGGGGTAGACGACCGGGCCGGCCATGAGGCCGACGGGCTCGTGCCGGGCCTCCTCACGCCACCGCCCGAGCACCGTCGCGACGTCCGTGACGACCCTCAGGCCGAGGCGCTCGGCGAGCTCGCGGGGAAGCTCGGTCTTCGCAAAGACCCGGAAGGCGCCGGTCTTCTCGATGAGCCGGAGCGTGGTGTGCCCGTACTGGACGTAGCCGTCGGCGAGGCGCGCCACGATCGCCGACACCCGAGGCTCGGCGAGAAACGGTTCCATCTCGGGGGAGCCGGGGCCTCCGTCGCACGCCGCCACGAACAGCACCTCGGCGTCGGGCGCGGCGAAACGGCACGCCGCGTCGAGCGCCTTGTGCGCCTGGATCAGCGTGTGGTCGGTGGGGTAGCCGCCCGCGCTCACGACCACGCGGCGGAAAGGCCCGCCCTTCACCTCAAACCACGCCCGCACCTGCGCACACGCCCGCGGGAACGCGGCGGCAAGAGGCCCGCCCGCCGACCAGGCCGGGCGTCCGTCCGCGCCGCCCACAAACAGCAGTGCGAAGTCCGGAGGCCGGAGGGCTGCGGCCGACGCGATCTCCTCGGCGACCGGGTTGCCGTCGAGCACGCCGGGCTCGCAGCCCGGGTGG
>JALHTD010000456.1 GCA_022865555.1 Thermoanaerobaculaceae bacterium
CTTGGCAAGAAAAAGCCTCACGCAGTGAACAAGAAGAGCCTGGCCGCGCACCCGCTTGGCAAGAAAAAGCCTCACGCAGTGAAAAGGAAGAGCCTGGCCGCGATCCCGCGGGGCAAAACAGAGCTGTCACGCAGTGACAAGGAAGAAGTCGGCGGCGCTCTGCCACGCTCAGCAGCAGCGCTGCGGCACGCCCTCGGGCACGACGGCGGGTCCGAACGCTTTCGGGGGCAGCGGCTCGCCCCGCAGCGTGGCCGCGCAGCGGCGGCCGGAATCGATCAGGATCACGACCACTGCGACCATCATGATCGCCGTGAGCCCGCTCTGCAGGTAGCCCTGGAACGCCTGACCAGGTTGCTTCGCCAGCGGCAGGAAGTTGTCCCTGATGTTCAGGAACCCGGCGGTGAGCGTGGTGGTCGCCACGAAAAGCATCGGCACCACCGTGATCGGTGAATAGCGGACCTTGCCCATGTTGACGAGGAACGTCGTGGCGATCGAAAGCGCAACCGTCGCGAGCAGCTGATTGGCGGTCCCGAACATTGGCCAGATGCTTCGGATCGTCCCGGTGTAGATGAAGTAGCCCCACGAGAACACGATCACGGTGGTGGTCACGACACTCCCCGGCAGCCAGGCCGGGTTGCCGAACGGCTTGTGGAAGTTGCCGAGGAACTCCTGCAGCAGGAAGCGCGCCACCCGGGTCCCCGCGTCGATCGTCGTGAGGATGAAGAGCGCTTCGAACATGATCGCGAAGTGGTACCAGTAGCTCATCAGGGTCTTCATCCCGGGAATCGCGGAGAAGATCTGCGCCATCCCGACGGCCAGCGAGACCGCGCCGCCCGCCCGCCCGGTAAGGGTTTCCCCCACCTGGCTCGACAGCTCGGCGAGGTTGACCGGCTGCATCCCGAGCGTCTGGAACACCGCGGGGGAGACGTTGATGGCGTAGTAGTCGGCGGGGTGGAGCGAGCACGCCGCGATCAGCGCCACGACCCCCACGAGGCACTCCATGAGCATCGCGCCGTAGCCGATGAAACGTGCGTCCGTCTCCCTGTCCAGCATCTTGGGCGTGGTGCCCGAGGCCACGAGCGAGTGGAAACCGGAGATCGCCCCGCACGCGATCGTGATGAAGACGAACGGGAACACCTTGCCGGGGACGATCGGCCCGCCACCGTGGATGAACTGGGAGAACGCCGGAAACTTGAGGTCGGGGTGCACGAGGAGCACGCCGACGACGAGGAGCGCAATGGTGCCAAGCTTCATGTAGGAGGAGAGGTAGTCGCGCGGCGCCAGCAGCAGCCACACCGGCAGCACCGAGGCCGCGAACCCGTAGACGCAGAGCAGCACCGTGAGCTGGTGGTGGTCGAAGAGGAACCACCCCGCGACCGGGGAGGTGGCGACCCAGCGTCCGGCGATCACGGCGAGGATCAGCACGATCACGCCCGCCGCGCTCGGTCCCCGGATCGAGCCGGGCCTGAACTTGAACATGTAGAGGCCCATCACGATCGCGATCGGGATCGTCATCGCGATGGTGAAGGTCCCCCAGGAGCTTTCCGCCAGGGCGTTCACCACGACGAGGCCGAGCCCCGCCAGCGCCACCACCACGATGAACAGCACCGCCACCCCCGCCGTGAACCCCGCCACCGGCCCGATCTCCGAGCGCGCGATCTCGGGGAGCGAGCGCCCGTTGTGGCGCACCGAGGCCACCAGGATCATGAAGTCGTGCACGCACCCGCCGAGCACCGCGCCGATCAGCAGCCACAGGAGGCCGGGCGCATAGCCGAACTGCGCCGCCAGCACCGGCCCGACCAGCGGCCCGGCCCCGGCGATCGCCGCGAAGTGGTGCCCGAACAGCACCCACTTGTTCATCGGGACGTAGTTGTGGCCGTCCCGGAAAAGGTGCGAGGGCATCTCCCGCCGGTCGTCGAGGGCGAGCACCTTGGCGGCAATGAAGGCGCTGTAGAAGCGGTACCCCAGGGCGAGCACACAGAGCGCGCCCACCATGATCGGGAACGAGTTCATGACCTCTCCGTCGCCGACGACGAGCCGAACCTCCCCCACAGGAAATACACCGGGATGCCGGTGAGCACGATGGCGAGGCCGGGCCAGGTGGTCTGGGTCTTGTAGACGAGCAGCGTCAGCGCAATGACCGTCGCCGCCACGACGTAGAGCGCGGGGAGCACCGGGTAGCCGAGGGCCCTGTATGGCCGGGGCACCTCGGGCCGCGTGCGGCGCAACACGAAGAGGCTCACGATCGTCAGCACGTAGAAGATCAGCACCGCGAACACGACGTAGTCCAGAAGGTTCGAGTACCCGTTTCCAGACCGCTCGAGGCTCGTGGCGGGGTCAACCAGCGGGTTGCCCGCCGCGTCGCGCAGCCGGGTGCGCGGCAGGATCAGCAGCGAGGCCCACACGCACTGAAGCGCGAGCCCGACGGC
>JALHTD010000457.1 GCA_022865555.1 Thermoanaerobaculaceae bacterium
CCCCCCGAAGGCGGCGGTCCCACTCCCCGGCCTCAGTGGGGTGTGCCTTCCGGTAGGTTGTGAGCAGCTTCAGCCACTTCCTGTGCTGTCGGCGCCCGGGCTCGGCAAGCGCGCGGAAGTGGCTCCTGATCTCGTCGGGGATCACGAAAGGCTCCTCGATCGGCCAGCCGAGCGTCTTTCGCGTTGCCTCCGCACCCTCCTTGCCGAGAGGGGAGCCGTGCACCTCCGCGTTGTCCTGTTTCGGGCTGCCGAAGCCGATGTGGGTCCGGATGCGTACCAGCGTGGGCCTGTCCTCGCTGCGGGAGGCCCGGCGCAGCACCCTCGCGATGGCGTCGAGGTCGTTGCCGTCCTCCACGTGCAGAACGCGCCAAGCGTAGCCGGCGAAGCGCTTGCCCACGTCCTCCGAGAAAGCCAGCTCAGTGGGGCCCTCGATCGTGATGTGGTTGTCGTCGTACAGCACGACCAGGCGACCCAGCCGCAGGTGCCCCGCGATCGAGGCGGCCTCGTGGGAGATCCCCTCCATCAGGTCACCGTCGCTGGCGATCACCCAGGTGCGGTGGTTCACGAGCGGCATGCCGTCGCGGTTGAATCGGGCGGCGAGGTGCCGCTCGGCGAGCGCCATCCCGACCGCGGCGGCGAACCCCTGGCCGAGCGGCCCCGTGGTGACCTCCACGCCGGGGGTGAGGCCGTGCTCCGGGTGTCCGGGTGTCCGGGAATCCCACTGCCGGAACCTCCTGAGCTCCTCGAGGGGGAGGTCGTAGCCGAAGAGGTGGAGCAGCGCGTACAGCAACGCCGATCCGTGTCCCGCCGAGAGCACGAACCGGTCGCGGTCAGGCCATGCCGGGTCGCCCGGGTCGTGGCGCAGGAAGCGGCTCCACAGTGCGTACGCCATCGGGGCGGCCCCCAGGGGCAGCCCGGGGTGCCCCGAGCGTGCCTGCTCTACCTGGTCTACCGCCAGCATTCTCAGTGCCGTGACCGCACGCCGATCGGCTTCGTCGAACGCCCGCATGGTTTCCCTCCCGCCAGGCCCGCGATTCTCGCGCAACCCCGGGGGTCCTGGCAAGGCGGCTCGGTGCTAGAATGCTCAGTCCCGTGAAGGGCAAGGACGAGGACTCTCGAAAAGGAGCCGATCATGAAAGGTTACGTGGCGGTGGTGATGGCGGCGCTGGCGGCGACGGCGTGGGCGCAGCAGGTCCCCAAGCCGGCAGAGGCCCCCAGGCTCGCGATTGCGGTCATCGACGTGAACGTCCTGGTGCAGGATTCGGCGGCAGGCAAGGAAGGAATGACGCGCCTGAAGAAGGCGCAGGACGAAAAGGTCGCCCAGCGCAACAGGCTGAGCGACGAGGCCCAGGCGCTGCAGAAGCAGTTCGAGACCCAGCGCGCGACGCTCTCAGACGCCAAGATCCAGGAGCTCCAGAAGGAGATCGAGGACAAGGGCATCGCCCTGCGGCGCTTCGATGACGACGCCCAGCAGCAGCTCCAAGAGGCGCAGAAGAAGGAGCTCGACGCGCTCGAGAAGCAGATCATGCCCATCATCCAGGAGGTGGGCCGGGAAATGAAGCTCCAGATGATCTTCAACAAGTTCCAGTCGGGCCTGGTCTACGCCGATGAGGCCATGGACATCACCGACCAGGTCCTGCGGCGCTTCAACACGAAGGTGACCAAGTGACGGCGATTCGCACCGCGAATCGCCGTCATGCAGGTCATCCCGAGCCCCTCGACGATGCTCGGGGTAAACTCCGCGAGGGATCCCGGCGCATCCGAGGACCGGTTTCGATTCGCACCGCGAATCGCCGTCACGCAGGTCATCCCGAGCGCAGCGAGGGATCCCGGCGCATGAGCTGCGCCAGCTGAGGAAACGTGGTCATGAAGACCCTCACCCTCGGGGAGCTCGCCGCCCACGTCGGCGGCACCGTGGTCGGGGACGGCGGCCGCCGCATCCTCGGTGTTCGGACGCTCGAGGAGGCAGGAGGGGAGCACCTGTCTTTCTACCACAGCCGGCGCTACCTGCAGGCGGCGCGGGACTCCACGGCGGGGGCGCTGCTGGTCGCGGATGCGGAGCCGTTCCCGGGCCGTGATCTGCTGGTCTGCAAGGACCCGTACGGCGCCCTCGCCAAGATCCTCGAACTCTTGCACCCGGCCGAACGGCCCCCGGTCGGCGTGCACCCGAGAGCCGTCGTCGCTGCCTCGGCGCAGGTCGGGGAGGGCGCGAGCGTGGCGGCCCACGCGGTGATCGGCGAACGCGTGCGCGTGGGGGCGCGCGCCGTGATCGGCGCGTGCTGTGTTCTGGGCGAGGACGCAGAGGTCGGCGAGGAGACCGTGCTCCACCCCAACGTCGTCGTCGAGCCGCGCTGCCGGGTGGGTGCGCGCTGCATCCTGCACGCCGGCGTCGTGATCGGTTCGGACGGCTTCGGGTTCGCCACGGTGGCCGGCATCCATCACAAGGTCCCGCAGGTCGGGATCGTGGTGGTGGAGGACGACGTCGAGCTGGGCGCCAACGTGTGCGTGGACCGCGCCACACTGGGCGAGACGCGCATCGGGCGGGGGACGAAGGTCGACAACCTCGTGCAGATTGCGCACAACGTGACGGTGGGCGAGCACTCACTGCTCGTCTCGCAGGTGGGTATCTCGGGCTCCACCCACCTCGGCCACCACGTCGTCATGGCCGGCCAGTCCGGCGCCGCGGGGCACCTCACGATCGGGGATGGCGCGATTGTCACCGCGAAAGCTGGTGTCCTCGAAGACGTCCCGGTGGGGGCAATGGTATCCGGGTTCCCGTCGCGCCCTCACAAGAGGTGGCTGCGGGCGATGGCGAACCTTTTCACGCTCGAGGAGCTGCGTCGACGCGTCAAGAGCCTGGAGGATGCGCTGCGCCAACCGGGGGGGAAGGCATGATCGACATCCAGGGGATTCTCG
>JALHTD010000458.1 GCA_022865555.1 Thermoanaerobaculaceae bacterium
AGGTCCACATCGGTGTCCAGAGCCGAGGCGATGCCCCAGGCAGCCGGGACCGGGCTGGTGGGGACGGCCGCAAAAACGGGGTCCGGAAGGCGCCACTCCGCCAGGTTGAACAGCCGCCCGCGGCCGGGGGCCTCCACGAGCGGGCGCAGGACCGGAAAAACGGCGTCGACTTCCGCGGGCGGCCGGGTGGGGACGAGCGGCTTGCCGGAGACCAGGAGGTCGACCGCGAGCACCGCCGCGAGCCACGCCGTCGCTTGCGTCGGACCGTGGCGGCCGAGGACCGAGAGGCCCAGGAGACAGGCGAGGGCGAGCGCCGCGGTGACGGCGCAGTCGGTCGGAAAACGCTGCGCGAAGATCGGCGCCGCGCCGGACGGGATCCCGAGCAACTTCCACGCGGCGCTGCCCCGTAGGGATGTCAATGTCACCGTCGCGACGGCCGCCAGGGCGGCGAGCCCCGCCACCGTACCCAGCAGCACAACCACACGCCGTCTGACTCGCCGCTCCCCCGAGAGGAGATCGTCGAGCCCCGCGGCTGCAAGCACGGTCACGGCGAACACCGCCACGACCACCAGCTTCTCGGGGTAGCGGAGCCCGCCCGAGAAAGGGAGAACGCTCCGAAGCACCGGCCAGAGCGGCGCGTGGCCTCCCAGCGCAAGCAGGACCCCCACCCCGCCGGCACCCGCCCACACCAGGCGGTCGCGGGGCGGGCGCGCGAGGGCCGCGAGAGCCAGCACCGCGATCAGCAGGCCGGAGTAGATCGAGTAGACCAGCGGGAAGTGCTTCACCGGGTAGGACGCGGAGCCCCAGTACGCGGCGGCCGTGACCCCTTCGGTGTGCCCCCTCACGTGGGGAAGCGCAAGCTCGAGGAGCCGGACCGGCGGCATCGACCACGTCTCCGACCTCTCGACGGAGAGCCCGGCGGAGCGAACCGACCTCGCAGCAAGGCTCATGCCCGGGAAGATCACCGCCGCGGCCATGGCGGCGCCGAGGAGAGCCGCGCCGGCGAGACGCCCCGACGGGATCAGGACCCTGTGCCGCGCGTCTCGGGTGCTGCCGGCGGGGGACAGCAGCTCCGCGCCCGCCGCAGCGGCCAGGAGGAGGAACGCCGAGAGCAGCGTCACGGGCTCGCCCCCGGCGCACGCCAGCGCGAGGCAGGCGGCGAGGCCGAGCGCGTCCCGGCGGTCGGCGCGGCGAAGCAAGCGGACCGCAAACGCCAGCATCGCCGGCACGGGAGCGAGCGTGAGCAGCATCGGCAGCAGGTTGGTGAGCGACAGCATCAGGCCGCCGAAAGCCCAGGAGCACGCGGCCAGCAACGTCGCCGGCCAACTGCGACCGAGCGTCCGCAGCAGGAAGATCATCCCGGCAAGCGCGGCCAGCAGAGGGAGGAGCACCTGCAGCTTGAAGGCGAGTTCCCACGGGAGGATCAGGAACAGCCAGGAGAGCGGGTGGAACAGCGCCGCGTGGGGGTTGGCCGCGAACGGCTGGCCCATGTTCACGAGCGGGTTCCAGAGCGGAAGCCCGCCGGTCTCGTGCCAGAGGCGCACGAGCAGAGATCGCAACGGCCTCTCCAGCGCCGCGAGGTCGCGCTCGCAGAACGTCTCGGCGCGGAGGAAAATCCCGTCGAAGAGCGCGATGAACAGCGCGATGACGAGGAGCACGGGAAGCAGGAGAGGACGGCCTGGCGCGGCCGAGTCGGCGCGCTCGGGCGGCGGCTCGGGGTCCCGCTCACGCTCCGGCAGGTTCTCCACAGGTGCCTTCGGGATCGAGTATACCGGCGGGAACCGCCCGTCAGACGCTCGGCGCCTTGACCCCGCGCAGCGCGGCGAGCAGGCCGCCGCCGAGGTGGTCGCCCAGGGGCGCCAACTCGTGGGTTCGGCGATGCGCCGCCAGGGCGGCTCGATCCTGGAGAGCTGGGACGGTTCCCTGCAGGGCGGCTGCTTGGGGCTGCCGGACGATTTCGAGCTGCGGCGCGCGGTGGTCACCTTGACCGATCTGCTGGGCTCGCTGCCGCGTCGGGAGGTGCTGACCGAGGCAATCGCCGGGGGCTTTGCGGAGACGTTTGGCGCGACGTTTGCGCGCTCCGAGCTGACAGCAGAAGAACGGGCGCACACCTCGCTGCTCGCGCGCGAACGCTACGGTCAAGCGCGCTTCGCGGTGAACCGCGACCGCGCCTTGCCGGATGCGGGAGGTTGACCGATCCCGCCACTCGTGGCGCTCGGGGAGGTGCCGCTCGAGCGCCACGGGAGGTCGTGCGATCTCGCATAGAATGCGAACCGTGAAGCGCATGGGGCAACGTCTGCCTTCTGTCTTGATTGCGGTCTCGGTGTTTTTCGGCCTGGCCGGCTGCAAGACGGCGGCCCCGCCACCCCCTCCGGTCCCGGTCCCGGTGGTCCCGGCGGCTGAGGCGAAGCCCACGCCCCCGCAGGAGTACGTCCGGGTCACAGGCAGCAGGCTCAACGTGCGGGAGCAGCCGGCCACGAGCGCGGCCGCTGTCGCCCGGGTGAAGAAGGGCGAGCGGCTCGCAGTGCTCGGCCGGGACGGCGAGTGGTTTCAGGTGAGGCTCGCCGACGGGGCGACCGGCTGGGTGCACGGGAAGTACGTGCGGAGCGAGGAGCCCTGCACCCCGGACAAGGCCACCGCGGAGCTGCTATCCGGTGTTCCGCTCTCGTTCACCGAGGGGTCGAGCATCGGCAGGGTCGTGCTCGAGGCCACCGTTGACGCGACCGGGAGCGTGGCGTCCACGAAGGTCGTACAGGACACCACGGGGATCCCCGAGTTGGTGCAGCGCGCCGAGAGCGAGGCCAGGACGCTCAAGTTCTCGCCGCCGGTGCACAACTGCCGCCCGGTGCCGTTCATCTACACCTACACTCGCAACTTCTGAGGGCGTCTGGGCAGAAAAACCGCGCGCGTTAACCTCTCGATCGCAGCTCCCCGAGCAACCCGGCGAGGTCGGCCGGGAGCGGCGCCTCGAACGTCATCGGGACGCCGGTGGCCGGGTGGGTAATCGTGAGCTTCCAGGCGTGCAGGGCCTGCCGCGGGAAGTCGCGGCAGCGCGCGGCGAGGCCGGTGTCCTCGATGGCGCGCCACTGGCGTCCTGCGTACACCGGATCGCCCACCAGGGCGTGGCCGATGTGAGCCATGTGAACCCGAACCTGGTGCGTGCGACCGGTGACGAGCCGGCACTCGATGAGAGCGCATCCGGGGAAGCGCTCG
>JALHTD010000459.1 GCA_022865555.1 Thermoanaerobaculaceae bacterium
CGAGTATCCGAGGGGGCACGGGAAGAGTTTTCACGAGTACTGGGCTCTTGACGTCTGGGGGCAGAACGATCGGCGTCCTTACACCAAGCCAGACGGGACGGGTACGTCCGACCTCGGCGGCTTTGAGTTAGACGCATCGAAGGCTTCAGACCCGCGAAAAGGGAAGCTGGAAGACATCATGGCAGCGATGGCCCATGAGTCGCGCAACTTCCTCGGCAGGTCCCCGTACGATCCCGGGTCGCAGCGCCCGTCCCTGTTCCTGAATCAACTGAAGCAACTGTTTTCCGATAGTGACTTCCAGCCGGGCCCGCCGGAAAAGAGAGGGAAACATTCTGAGTGGAGCATGCCCACCTTTTCCATCCGGTCGTTCCCCGTCTACGGATTCACACTTCCTCACAACAGTCGCCACATCTATGGCACCCACGTCAAGTTTGCAGAACCAGACTACCAAGAGGTGGGGACGGACCTACCACCGGCAAGCGGGGAAATTACGGTCGAGAGTTTCGAGCTTGCGGAGCGCATGTGGGCGCAGGTGGATGCGAACCATCCGGAGAATCCGGTCGAGTTCGACAAGAAGTTCCACACCCTAATCACACACACCACCGAAGCAGCAGCGGGCGCGATTCTCGCGTTTTGGGATGAGGTAAAGGGTTACTCGTGCCAGTGTGAGGATCAAGACCCGTGCGGGTCCAGAGCAAGGCCCGCTGCGGCTTCCGCTGCCGGGGCAAAGGGACTCGTAAAACGCGCGGCGGGTGCCATGTCATGCCCGGTGCGACCGCCGGGGCCCGGGCCATACACGCCCGGGCGGGACAACCCGGATGACACGCAGGGGATCGTGAGCAATGTCTCTGCGGTGAAGACGGCGTCGGTTGCGCAGTTCGACAGCGTGAAGCTGGGGCGGCACTGGAGGCAGATCGCTGCGGTCGGCGTGGAGAAAGGTCTCCCCTCCCTCGTTGATTTCGGCCGCACGATGCGGTTGCTGGAGCTGGCCCAGGATCAGACCCTGACGGACACCGGCGAGGATGAGATCGCCCGTGGGATGGCGGAGATGGAGCGCAAGTACTCGGTGCACCGGCCGCGGCCCGAGGATGACATGGCCAAGGCGGCCCACGTCGGGGTGCTCGAGAACGGGTTTGCCGGCGAGGCCGCCAGCGCGCTCGATGCGCTCGGATGGACGCACCTCACCGTCCCGATCACCTTCGACCCGCTCCAGCTCGCGGAGGATCAGAAGGTGCTACTGATCCCCTCGGGCGGGCTCTACGGGACCTCCGGGAGCGCCGATCTGAAGGAGCGGCTGCGCGCATTCGTGGAGGCCGGTGGCACGCTGATCGTGCTGGCGCAGATGCTCGGGGAAGACTTCCAGACCGTGCCTGTGCCGGCGGGCGAGGCGCTCAAGGCCTACGGGTGGTTCGAGGACCAGTCGTGCTGGACCGGCACCGTGCGCATCGCCGCTGCCCACCCGATCACAGCCGCCCTCGCGTCGGGCGGGCGCTCGATTGCGCTGGACGGGTACCTCGAGCAGTGGCCCTCGCAGGCCACCGTGCTGCTGCGCAAGACCAACGGCGGGATGCCGGCGCTTCTCGCCTACCCGCTCGGTTCGGGATGGGCCGTGGTCGGGACGATCTTCAGCGACTGGGCGCGCGGCAACGGCAGGAGCAGTGCCGAGGACGAGGCCC
>JALHTD010000460.1 GCA_022865555.1 Thermoanaerobaculaceae bacterium
GACCCGCTCCACTTTGTGTTTCTTGCACTTCGGGCACGAGGGCGGTTTCCCCTTCTCCCGCTCCGAGATGCTCATGACCTTCTCGAACTGCTCCCCGCAACCGCCGCACTTGAAGACGTAGGTAGGCATACAGCACCTCCCAGGCTCGAGCGTCTCGCCTGCAACGGCTGGGCCGTACGCCCGCCGCCGCCGGTCTTGAGCTTTCGGTCAGCCGTCCACTGGTCGTTCCGTTTTCCAAGACCGCCGCCCGGCTCGCCTGTCAAGATAGCCTCCCGGCCCGGAAACGACAAGCGGGGCCCACCTTGACGCCCGCCGCAAGAAGGTCCAACTTGGGCTCGATGAGCAGGCGCTCGCAGTTCGACCAGTTTGAGGTCTCCGAGCTCTTCTGCCCCCGCTGCCGGGCCGCGCGCCCGGTCCGCAGGCAGCTGCTTCTGGTGCTGCCCACCGGCAACAAGTATGAGTACCGGTGCTCGGCCTGTGGTACTCCGGTCGGCTCCAAGGACGACAACGACGCCAGCGAGTTCCAATCGATCCTGCGCCGGACCTAAACCCGAAAACCCACGAGCTTTCCCTGCAATCACCACCCCAGGAAGCAGCACGGCACCCTCTCGACCGGGTGCCGATTCTGACTGCCAGCAACGGGCCAGTTGACACGTGAAGCCCGAAAAGGGACTAGAATCACCTTACCGGACGTCCAGGAGCTCACGGGAGGACGTGGGGCGATGGCTCTGCGAACGGATTTCTTCAAGGCGTTGCTCGACAACTTCTACGACGGCGTCTACTTCGTGGGCCCGGACCGCCGCATCACCTACTGGAACAAGGGCGCCGAGCGGATCTCCGGCTTCACCAGGGGAGAGGTGATCGGCTCCCACTGCTGCGACGAGCTCCTCATCCACGTCAACGCCGAGGGTGTCCTCCTGTGCGGCAGCCTCTGCCCGATCAGCGCCACGCTGGCCGACGCTGAGGTGCGCGACGTCGATGTCTTCCTACACCACAAGGAGGGGCACCGCGTCCCGGTGCGCGCCCGTGTCGCGCCGGTCCAGGATGCGCACAAGAACATCATCGGGGCGGTGGATGTCTTCACGGACAACACCGCCGGGATGGCCGCTCTGCAGCGGATCAAGGAGCTGCAGGAGATGGCCTACGTGGACCCGCTGACCGGTGTCGCGAACCGGGCGTTCACCGAGATCAACCTGCGCGCCAAGCTCGACGAGATGGACCGGTACGGGTGGCCCTTCGGCGTGCTCTTCGTCGATATCGACCACTTCAAGGAGGTCAACGACCAACACGGTCACGACGTCGGTGACCAGGCGCTGCTGACGGTCGCGAAGACGCTGGCGGGCAACGCACGGTCGTTCGACCTGGTGGGCCGGTGGGGTGGCGAGGAGTTCCTTGTCGCCCTGGTCAACGTGGACGAGAACAGGATCAAGGCCCTCGGCGAGCGATTCCGGGCGCTCATCGGCAGCTCGCGTGTGCCCACCGCAAACGGCAACATCAGGATCACCGTGTCCATCGGTGCGACCCTGGCGCGGCCGGGCGACCGCGTGGACACCCTGGTCAGGCGGGCCGACGAGCTGATGTACGACAGCAAGAAAGGCGGGCGAAACCGAGTGACCTTTCGGCCGCCGGCATAGGGCCTACGAGGTTGCGCCGAAGACGGCGAACCTTGCGGCGCTCTTGCCGCTGGTCTTGGCCGAGTACATCAGGCTGTCGGCCTCCCTCAGAGCCTCCTCCACCGAGCCCAGGCCGGTGACGAAGGTGGCGGCGCCGATGCTGAAGGTCACGGACCGGGAAAGCCTGGCCATCTCGCCTGAAAGCAGATCCTGGAGGCGGCGCACCGCTACCCGTGCGCCGGCGGCGTCGGTCTCGGCGAGCAGGACCACGAACTCGTCGCCCCCGACCCGAGCTACGAAGTCCAGTTCCCGCACAGCGCCCTGCAGTGCCTGGCCGACCTCGCGCAGGACCTCGTCCCCTACGGCGTGACCCTGCCGATCGTTGACGGTCTTGAAGTCGTCGCAGTCGAGGTACAGAAGCGTGACCGGCCGCTTGAAGCGGCGCGAACGCTCCACTTCCCTGGATGCCCACTCGAAGAACGCGCGCGGGTTGGCGATCCCGGTTGTGGGGTCCTCGCGCGAGAGGTTCCGCTCGTGCTCCAGCGTCACCTTCAGCTTGGCCAGGATGACCACCATGACCGCGTAGAAGCCCAGCCGGACCAGGGCGTTCCAGTACGGCACCAGGGGCTGGACATGAGGACGTCCCATGTCGTCCGCGAGAAACCACGTGAGCGTGCTCAGGAGCGCGAAGAACACACCCGCGCGCCTGCCGCCGAACCACGTGGTGAGGGCGATCGGGGCCACGTAGAAGACCGAGAGGTTCACGTCCCGCCCGGTCAGGTAGTCGGCCAGCCCCACCGTGACCAGGAAGGCGAGCGCGACGCCCACCATGACCCATCGCGGGCGCCTGGCGAAGAGGCCTGCAAAATCCACTTTATCCATAGTACCGGGTTTCCCGGCGGCTCGCCGGTTCGGGCGGACACCGAGGCGACCCGTGCACGCGGCGCTTCACGGCAGCGCCGCCGAGGCGTAGAATGAACGGTTGCCCGGCGCTAGGCACACCGTGTCTGCCGCGAGTGGAAGACGGCGGCTCGGAGCCGGGTTTGAGAGCTCAATGCGAGAGACGATCACGATCCGGGGTGCCCGAGAGCACAACCTGAAGAACATCGACCTGGACATCCCACGCAACAAGCTCGTGGTGATCACAGGGGTTTCCGGGTCGGGGAAGTCCACCCTCGCCTTCGACACGCTCTTCGCCGAGGGGCAGCGCCGCTACGTGGAGTCGCTCTCGGCCTACGCGCGCCAGTTCCTCGAGCAGATGGACAAGCCCGACGTGGACACAATCGAGGGTCTGTCCCCCGCGATCTCCATCGAACAGAAGACCACATCCAAGAACCCCCGCTCGACGGTCGCCACGGTCACCGAGATCTACGACTACCTGCGCCTCTTGTTCGCGTCCATCGGCCAGGCGTTCTGCCCCGACTGCGGCATCCCGATCCAGGGCCAGACCACCCAGCAGATGGCCGACCGCATCCTGGACATGCCGTCCGGGACGCGCTTCCTGCTGCTCGCGCCGCTTGCGGAGCGCCGCAAGGGCGAGCACCGCAAGCTGTTCGAGCAGATGGTGCGCGAGGGGTTCGTGCGGGCGCGGGTGGACGGGCAGTTGGTGGACGCCGCGAGCCCCCCCGAGCTCGACAAGAAGAAGAAGCACACGATCGAGGTGGTCATCGACCGCCTCGAGGTGCGCCCCGACCTCGGGAACCGCCTCGCAGACTCGCTGGAGACGGCACTCAAGGTGGGCGAGGGGGTGGTGCGCATCGCCCCTATCGGCAAGGAGCAGTTCGTTCTCTCCTCCCGCCACTCCTGCCCCAACTGCGGGTTCGCCCTCGCGGAGCTCTCGCCGCGGCTGTTCTCGTTCAACTCCCCGCAGGGCGCCTGCCCGACCTGCACCGGGCTCGGCGTGGTGCACGAGGTGGACCCGGAGAAGCTAATCGCCGATCCCGAGCGCTCGTTGGCCGCCGGCGCGCTGGCCGTGGTCCAGGAGGGGCGGCGCTCGTTCCGCTGGCGCCAGCTGCAGACGCTGGCGCAGGCCATGAAGTTCTCGCTCCAGAGGCCGTGGCGTACCCTCCCCGAGTCGGCGCGGCGGGCGATCCTCTTCGGCACCGGCGAGCGAGAGCTGGAGTTCGCGTTCGTGGGTGAGCGCTCGCGTTGGGAGTACCGCGCGCCGTTCGAGGGGCTCGTGCCGGCCCTGGAGCGCAAACACCGCGAGACCACCTCCCACGACACGCGGAGCGAGATCGAGCGCTTCATGTCCATGCGCCCCTGCCAGGCGTGTGGCGGCAAGCGGCTGCGGCGCGAGGCGCTGGCGGTGCGCGTCGGGGACTACACGATCCACGACGTCGTCGGGCTCCCGGTGAAGGAGGCCGTCGGGTGGTTCGGGACGCTCACCCTCACCCCACGAGAGCAGACGATCGCCGCCAAGATCCTCAAGGAGATCTCCGACCGCCTCGGGTTCATGGCCGCGGTCGGTCTCGACTACCTCACCCTCGACCGCGCCTCCGGTACGCTCTCCGGCGGCGAGTCGCAGCGCATCCGACTGGCCACCCAGATCGGCTCGAAGCTCATGGGCGTGCTCTACGTGCTGGACGAGCCTTCGATCGGCCTGCACCAGCGCGACAACCGCAAGCTCCTCGAGACCCTCCGGGGCATGCGCGACCTCGGCAACACCGTGCTGGTCGTCGAGCACGACGAGGAGACGATGCGGGAGGCGGACTGGATCGTGGACCTCGGCCCGGGCGCCGGAATCCACGGGGGCGAGGTGGTGGCGCAGGGTCCGCCGGAGAAGATCATGGCGGTCCGGCGCTCGCTCACCGGCCGCTACCTCAAGGGTGAGCTCGCCATCCCGGTGCCGCCGGCGCGGCGGGAAGGCAGCGGCAAGCAACTGGTGGTGCGTGGCGCCAGGGAAAACAACCTCAAGGGGATCGACGTGGCGTTCCCGCTCGGCACGTTCACCTGCGTGACCGGCGTGTCGGGCTCCGGGAAGTCCACCCTCATCAACGAGATCCTGTACAAGGCGTGCGCCCGCGCGCTGTACCGCGCGCTGGACCGACCCGGCGCCCACGAGCGCATCGAGGGCGTCCAGTTCCTCGACAAGGTCGTGGCCATCGACCAGTCCCCCATCGGCCGGACGCCGCGCTCCAACCCGGCCACCTACACGAAGGTGTTCGATCCGATCCGCGAGCTGTTCGCCCTCACGGTCGAGGCGCGGGCGCGCGGCTACAAGCCAGGCCGGTTCTCGTTCAACGTGCGAGGCGGCCGGTGCGAGGCGTGCGCCGGCGACGGCCAGATCAGGATCGAGATGCACTTCCTTCCCGACGTCTACGTCACCTGCGAGGTGTGCAAGGGCGAGCGCTACGGGCGCGAGACGCTCGAGGTGCACTACAAGGGGTTGAACATCGCGGAAGTGCTGGAACTCACCGTCGAGCAGGCGCGAGAGCTTTTCGCCGCCCACCCCAAGATCGCCCGCGTCCTGGACACCATCATCGCCGTGGGCCTCGGCTACATCACCCTCGGGCAGTCGGCGACCACCCTCTCCGGCGGCGAGGCGCAGCGCATCAAGCTCTCCAGGGAGCTCGCCCGGCGGGCCACAGGCGCCACCCTCTACATCCTGGACGAGCCCACGACGGGGCTGCACTTCGAC
>JALHTD010000461.1 GCA_022865555.1 Thermoanaerobaculaceae bacterium
GGTTGACCTGCTGCGAGAAAACGGGGCGGCCCACATCAAGGTGTTCGGCGGCGGCGGCGGGGTGATCGTGCCGGAGGAGATCAGGGCGCTCCACGAGCACGGCGTGGCCAGGATCTTCTCGCCCGACGACGGGCGCGCCCTCGGCCTGGACGGGATGATCGAGGTGATGATGCAGGCGTGCGACTTCGATCCCGCCGCACTCGATGTGGGGCCGGTGCACCGCGCCGGCAGCACGCGCGGAGCGCGTGCCCCACACCACACCGATCTGACTCCGACGCAGTGGAGTGCCGTTGCCCGTCTGATCACCAAGGCAGAGGCCGGCAAGCTCGCCTCCTCCCGCAAGCCCGGGGCCTCGAACTCCAAGCCTCCGGTCGTCGGCGTGACGGGAACAGGGGGCGCGGGAAAGTCTTCGCTCACCGACGAGCTGGTGCGGCGCTTCCTCGCCGACTTCCCGGATCTGGCCATCGCGGTGCTGGCGGTGGATCCCACCAAGCGGCGCACCGGCGGCGCTCTGCTCGGTGACCGCATCCGGATGAACTCGCTCGGTCCGGATCGGGTCTACATGCGCTCCCTCGCCACCCGCCAGGCGCACCGCACGCTCTCCGCGCACATGAAGGCCGCGATCGACGTCTGCGCCGCCGCCACGTTCGACCTCGTGATCGTGGAGTCGGCGGGTGCGGGGCAGGCGGACAGCGAGATCGCCGACCTCGCCGACGTCTCGCTCTACGTCATGACGCCCGAGTACGGCGCGGCGATGCAGCTCGAGAAGATAGACATGCTCGACTTCGCCGATCTGGTGGCGATCAACAAGTTCGACCGCCCGGGGGCGCTCGACGCCCTGCGCGACGTCCGCAAGCAGCTCCGCCGTTGCCGGAACGACCTCGAGACGGCAGACGACGCGCTGCCCGTCTTCCCCACGTGCGCCCACCAGTTCCACGACAAGGGGGTCAACGCCCTCTTCCTGGCGCTGGTCGGACGGCTGCAGGAGCACTGCTGCAACGGCTGGGAGCCCGCCTCCAGTCACGCCCACCCCGCGGGCGCGCCCGAGCGCCACCCGCTGATCCCGGCCGAGCGCGTCGCCTATCTGCGGGAGATCGCGCGTACCTGCATGGACGCGCGCGGACAGGCCGAAGAGCAGGCGCGCCTTGCCCGCAAGCTCTACCCGCTCACCGGCGCGCGCGCGATCCTCTCCGGGAGAAACAGCGGCGATGGGCAAAGTCATGGCAAAGGTCCCCTCTCCCAGGGGGCGAGGGACAGGGCGAGGGGGCGGCAGGACGCAGCCGGCAAGGCGAGCGCGACCGCGGGGACCCTCACCCCGGCCCTCTCCCAGCGGGAGAGGGAGATAGGGCTCGACATACACGCCGAGTTGTGGAAGCTGTTCGAGCAGATCACAGCGGCCGCACCGCAGGCGCACGCGCCTCGGTCCCCTCTCCCAGGGGGAGAGGGACAGGGTGAGGGGTCCGGGCCGGCAGGAGAGCGAATCGACGCGCCAGCCCTCGCCGCGCTCGATGCGGAGATTCGTCGCCTCGCCCATGCGCTCTCCGGCGACTCCCGCGAGCTGCTGGCCACCTGGCCCGAGCTCCGAAAGGAGTATGCCGGCGACAGCTTCAGCTACACCGTGCGCGGCAAGGAGATCAGCGTCCCGCTGACCTCTCTCTCGCTCGCCGGCACTCACGTCCCCAAGGTGGCGCTGCCCGACCTCGAGGACTGGGGCGACATCATGCTCTTCCTCGCGCTGGAGAACGTGCCCGGCGCCTACCCCTACACCGCGGGCGTGTTCCCCTTCAAGCGGACCGAGGAGCTGCCCACCCGCATGTTCGCGGGCGAGGGCGGCCCCGAACGCACCAACGAGCGCTTCCACTACCTCTCCCGCGGGCAGTCCTTCGTCCGCCTCTCGACGGCGTTCGACTCGGTCACGCTCTACGGAGAGGATCCCGCGGAACGCCCGGACATCTACGGAAAGGTCGGCCAGTCGGGCGTTTCGATCTGCACCGTCGAAGACATGGAGCGCCTCTACGCCGGCTTCGACCTGTGCGCGCCCAACACCTCCGTCTCGATGACCATCAACGGCCCTGCGCCGATGATCCTCGCCATGTTCTTCAACGTGGCCGGGCGCCAGGAGGTCAAGCGTCGCCTCATCGCCGACGGGCGCCTTCGCGGAAGGCCGGAAGACGCACTGCAGCCCGTCGTGTACGGAAACCCGTGGCACGAGATCGCCGAGATGCTGAAGCCGGGCGAGTGGGAGGACGCGCTAGCCTGTGCGCTGCGTCAGGTCCGCGGCACCGTCCAGGCCGACATCCTCAAGGAGGACCAGGCCCAGAACACGTGCATCTTCTCGACCGAGTTCGCGCTCCGCATGATGGGCGACATTCAGCAGTGGTTCTCCGAGAACGACGTGCGCAACTACTACTCGGTGTCCATCTCCGGCTACCACATCGCGGAGGCCGGGGCGAACCCGATCTCGCAGCTCGCCTTCACGTTGGCCAACGGCTTCACCTACGTCGAGTACTACCTCGCGCGCGGCATGGCGATCGACGACTTCGCGCCTAACCTCTCGTTCTTCTTCTCCAACGGGATGGAC
>JALHTD010000462.1 GCA_022865555.1 Thermoanaerobaculaceae bacterium
CGCGGAGCGCGTGCCCCACATAGGAAAGGAAGGAAGCAAGGCAGTCCTCACGGCTTGACCACCATGAGGTGGCGGAGGCCGGGCAGCACGCCGCCCTCCTCCGCGCCCTCGGGCAGGCGCTGCCGCAGCTTCAGCTCGGCGCGAGCCTTCTCCTGCAGCTCCGAGTTCCCAGCCATCCCGGCGCCGGTGAGCAGCCATCCCAGCTCCCACTCGGAGAGCCGCGCCGGCGGCCCGAACCCGGCGAGCGCCTCCGCCAGGTCGCGCTCGCGCGCCGCGCTGTCGCCCAGCTTCTCCGCGATCATGGCGTGCAGCACCAGGTACGGTTCCAGACGTTGCCGCTTCAGCGCTTCGTCCACCGCTTCCAGCGCGCCCGCGTGGTCGCCCCGCCGCCGCAACGACAGCGCCAGGTTGAACAGCGGCCCGCCCTCGCGCGGGTCCGCGGCGGCAGCCTCGTGGTACAGCTTCTCCTCGCGCCCGGCGTCCCCCATCTCGCCGGCCAGGATCCCCATCCGGTTGAGCATCCAGCCGGTCGGCCGGTTCATCCCCTGCAGCACCTTCTTCAACTGCGCAAACGCCCGCTCCCGGTGCCCCAGCTCCGCCATCAGCTCCGCGGCCTCCACCAGCTTTCCGCTCACGTTCTCCTTCGGCACCTTGCCGGTGCGGATCTCCTCCTCGAGCTCGTCCAGCTTCAGTCGCGCCACCTGCGGGTTGACCACGTTGGTGAGCGGGTTCTCCACCGTGCACTCGTAGCTCCCGGTGCCGGCCTTCGTCGCCAGCGCCAGCTTCAGCTCCAGGATCTGGTTGGCGTCGTAGCGGTACTCCAGCACCAGCCCCTCGCCCTTGGTCACCGGCGGCGGCACGCTCCAGCGCCCGCGGAACAGCGGCCGCTCCTCGGCGCCCTCCCCCGCCACCAGCTCCACCCGGATGTCCACCGGTCGCTTGCCGCTCGTCACCGGGATCGTCAGGCCCGTCGCGCGCTCCCACCCCTCGGCAGGAAACGGCAGCTCCGAGCCCTTGGGGATCAGCTCCAGCAGGCGCGCCTCGGTGCGCAGCGAGATCGTGTCGTTGGCCATCGGCTGTACCAGCCCCCGCCCGGTGAGCGCCAGCGAGGCCGCGTGCAGCGCCGCCCCGCGCGCCACCGCCACCTGCACCGACTCCCGGTCCGGGTAGCTCAGCACCGTCGCCTTCGGGAAGAACGGCCGCACCGCCCGCACCACCTGCGGGATCAGGCTCGACCCGCCCACCATGAGGAAGTAATCCACTTCCTTTGCGTCCAGGCCGCTGCGGTCGAGCGCGTCCTGCAGCGGCGCGAACACCGAGCAGGTCAGCCGGTACTCCGTCTCGCGGGCGTACAGCAGGTCGTGGTCCAGGAACGGCGTCAGCAGCTTCTCGAAAGCTGCTGCAGTCAGACGGGGCCGGGTGAGCCGCAGCGTCCGCTCCCCCACGCGCACCTCGACCGTCAGGGGCTGTTGCGCCGCGATCGCCTCCCTGTCCGCCCCCTCGTACTTGCCGAAGCTCTCCAGGCGCGCCACCTCCGTGCACAGGCTGATCTTAAGCGCCTCCGCCAGACCCAGCAGCGACGGCTCCAGCACCTTCTTCTTGTCCTCGAACGTGAGGTCGAACGGCCCGAGCCCGTTCTCGCGCACCATCTCCGGGATCAGCACCTCGTGAACGATCGCCGCATCAATGTCCCCGCCGCCCAGCCGGTGGTAGCGCGAGACCGCCAGCGGCGAGACCTGCAGTTGCCCGTCCCCGCCCCGCGCCAGGCGCAGCACGGCCACGTCGCACGTGCCGCCCCCGAAATCCAGCACCACCAGGCTCCCGTGCTCCCCACCCGCTGTCATTCTGAGGCGCCCCGCAGGGGCGCCGAAGAATCCCATCGCGCCTGAGGCCGTTCGTCCTTCCCCACTCTCCCCCGCCAGGTAGTCCAGGAACGCCGCCACCGGCTCGTCCAGCAGATCCCCGCCCGACAGCGACAGCCCTGCCAGCCGCGCCGCCTCCAGCGTGTCCCGCCGCTGCGCCGCCTGGAATGAGGCCGGTACCGTCACCACCACCCGCTCGATCGGCGTCGGGTCGTCGGCGAGCGCCGCCGCGTGCAGCGCCGCCAGTACCTTGCCGCCGATCTCGGACGCCGACCGGAACCCCTCCGGCGCCCGGTGGTAGGTCTTCGCGATCCCGATGTCGTTCTTGCACTCGAAGAACAGGTTCCGGTTCTGCTCCAGCCCCAGCTCCGGCGCCCGGCTGCGCAGCCGCTTCGCCCCCTCGCCCACCCAGACCCGGCCCTCGTGAATCGCCACCACCGACGGGAACAGCACGTGCGTGTACGTCCCCTCCAGCGTCGCCTGCTCCACCTCCACGCACCGCACCTTCGGCGCCGTTCCGCCCGGCTCCCAGCGCACGTCGGCAATCGTGGAGTTGGTCGTCCCGAGGTCAATCCCGACGACTCGCAGCGGCTTCTTACGATCCACCTTCGTCAAGCATGGCATCAGGATTTGAATGGCATCCACGGACTTCCTCCGTTGGGACAGAGCGCCTGTGCGCGGTGGTTACGACGTGGCGAAGGTCGTGGTTCGTCTCTTTTCATAGTACAGGCAATGCCACGGCTCCGCCCCACCCTGCCCCCGCGCCGGCACCTTGTGCGCTAACCTTCCAGTCGTGCCCACCGCGTCCGACTTCGCAACGCTTGTCCGTTGCGCGCACCGCATCCACCTGGATGCCGCCGGAGACCCGACCGAAAGAGTTTCCGCGAGCGACTTCCTCCAGTTCCTCTGGGAGGAGGGACGTCTCCACGAAGACGCGGTCATTGCCGAAATGGACGTCACTCCCGTCTCGCGCGGGCTGTCCCCCGCTGAGCGCGTCGCCGAGACTGTCAGGCTGATGCGCCTGGGCGCCCCATCCATCTACCACGGCTACCTGGAACACCAAGGCCTCAAGGGCGAACCCGACCTCCTCGAGCGCGTCGAGGTCCCCTCCCCTCTTGGCTCGTTTTCGTACCTGCCGGTGGACATCAAGAGTGCCAGAGCCTTCGAGGATGAAGCCGGAACGAGGCCGAAGAGGCGCTAC
>JALHTD010000463.1 GCA_022865555.1 Thermoanaerobaculaceae bacterium
GCTCGGAGCGGTTCGTCACCGACCTCACGCTCCCGCTGTGGGTACTGGTGCTGGGCGCTGCCGCGCTTTTCTCGAAGAAGAAAGGGGCTCGGGTGCTGGCCGCTGCCGGCTGGACCCTGCTGGCTGCAAGCGTGGTAGCCGGGCTGCGTGGGCCGTACGTGGTGTGGGCGGTCCTCACCGGCGGGCTGGTGCGATACCCGGGGAGGCTGGTGTTTGCGGCCGTGGTTGCCCTGGTGCCAGCGGCGGCGGCCTCGGTTGGCGAGCGCCGCCCGCCGGTCTGGAGCGGTGCAGCAGTGGCTCTCCTGGCGCTGGGCGGTGGTGCGCTCGCGGGCGGGGGTGCGGTTGGGACGATCGTTCAGGGCCTCGCCGCGGGCGCCGCGTTCGCCGGCCCGGGCGCGCCCGTCGCAGCGCTTCTCGGCAGCGCCGCGCTGCTGCCGGCCCACGCCAGCGTGCTCGCGTTCCGGCCAGCGGGTACCCAGAAAGCGGCGGCGTGCCTGGCGGCTCAGAGGGACGGTGCGCCCCGGGTCTACGCGGTGCAGCCGTCCTGGAACCAACTGGGATGGGTCGCCGAGAACCGCGAGCGCGGCACGTCACTCGGCTGGGGGTACACGGCGCTGCGCGACGGGCGCCGCACGGTTCGCACCTTCGCGCCGCTCCAGTCCGTGCGCCTGACCGAGCACCTGGACGAAGCGGACCGGGGCCCCGTCGGGCGGTGGTGGCTGGACGCCCTGGGCGCTCGCCGGGTTGTGGCACAGCACCCGGTGCCGGGGATGGCGGCTCTCTGCGAGGAGGGCGGCCTCACCGTCTTCGACAACCCCCAGGCGTGGTCGGAGGTGGCGGTCGTGCGCACCATGCCGCGGCCGGGGGAGCGCCTCAAACCTCATGGGGAGGTGCTCGCCCGCGAGGGCCGCGATGGCTCGCGGCGGTGGCGGGTTCGCGTCGATGCGGGCGGTGGGGTGCTGCTGTGGCTGGAGACTCCCGACGCGGGATGGCGCCTGCGCGTGGACGGCCGGCCTGCCGAGGCGGTGGCGGGCCCGGGAATCCTGCACGGCGTGGCCGTGCCGGCGGGAGACCACGAGGTGAGCGCGCGCTACCGCCCCCCCGGACTGGGCGGCGGGGCGGCGATTTCATTTGCGAGTCTGGTGGTTCTGGGGTGGGCGGCATGGCGACGCTGGTAACGGCCCTGTTCTTCGTGTCGGGCATGGTGGCGCTCGCCTTCGAGGTGGTCTGGGTGCGGGCCCTCGGGCTGGTGGTGGGGAACTCGTTGTGGGCCGCCGTGGCGGTGGTGGCGGCGTACATGGGCGGGATGGCGGTCGGCAGCGCTCTGGTGGCGCGCGTCATGCACCGCCTGCGGCGCCACCTGCGCCTCTACGGGGCGGCCGAGGCGGTGGCGGCCCTGGTGGCTCTCGTGACCGCGCCGGCGCTGCACGTCCTCCAGCGGCTGGCGGCCGGACTTGGTCCCGAGCCGCTCACCGGCTGGGGGCTGCCCCTGCTGGCGAGGTTCGCGCTCGCCTGGGCGTTCCTCGCGCTGCCGACGGTGGCCATGGGGGCCACGCTCCCGCTGCTGGTCGCTCGAGTGGGGCAGGAGAAGGCGCTGGCGTGGCGGGTCGGGCGCCTGTATGCCGCGAACACGCTCGGAGCGATGACCGGCGTGGTGCTGGCCGGCTTCGTTGCCCTTCCCGAACTGGGGGAGAGAGGCACGCTCGCCGGCTTCGCGGCGCTCGGGCTAGTGGTCGCCGGCACGGCCTGGGTACTCGAGCCTCACCTGCCGGCAGTCGCGGTCGTCGCCGCGGACGGGCCACGGGCGGGCCGGCGGTGGTGGCTGCTCTTCCCGGCGCTCTTCGGTTTCGTGGCGCTGGCCTGCGAGCTGGTATGGACCCGCGTCCTGCTCCTGCACCTGGGATCACGTGTCTACGCCTTTGCCCTGATCCTCGCGGTTTACCTGGGGGGGATCGCGATCGGTGCGGGGCTGGCGCGAGCGGCAGCGTCCTCGCCCCGCCGTGCGCTGGCAGCCTGCCAGGTTCTCCTGGGCGTGCTCCTGGCACTGCAGATCCCCCTGCTGGCGAGGTTCGGCGACGTTCTCGGTTGGATCGCCTACCACGGGAGGCTCGCGAGCTTTGCCGAGCTGCAGCTCGGCCTCGCGCTCGCGGTGGCGGCGCTGATACTGTTGCCGGCCCTGGCGTTCGGGGCCAGCTTCCCGCTCGCGGTGGCGGCATACCCTTCGCGGGGGGCGGAGGCCTCGCGCACCGGTCTCGTGGCTGCGGCCAACACCGTGGGCGCCATCGCCGGCACGGTCCTGGGACCGCTCCTGCTCGTGCCTCTCGTGGGGACCCAAAACCTCATCCTGGGCCTCGGGGCGGCGAGCGCCCTCGCGGGGGTGATGCTCGCTCCCTCGCGCTCCCTGAGGGTAGCGGGGGCCGTGGTGGCGGCTGCGCTCGTGGTGGAGGCGGTGCTCGTGCCACGGGGGAGCGTGCTGCGCGGAGCGGCGGCCGTCGCGGAAGGGACGGTCGAGGAGCTGCGCGAAAGCACCTCGGCGACCGTGGTGGTGCGTCGGATCGCAGACGCGCGCGGGAGCTGGCGTTCGCTGGAGCTGAACGGTGTCAACGTCGCTGGGACGTCGCCGGAGTTGCGGGCGATCCAGCGGCTTCAGGGCCACCTCCCATTGCTCCTCCACGGCGGCCCCGAGAAAGTGCTGCACATCGGCTTCGGATCCGGCGGGACCGCATGGGCGGTTGCGCAGCACCGGGTCGGACAGATCGTGGTGGCGGAGATCTCGCCGGAGGTCCTGGCGGTTTCCGACAAGGTTTTCGGCGACGTCAACTTCGGCGTGCTGCACGACCCCCGGGTGCGGGTCCTGCTCAACGACGGCCGGAACGTGCTGCTGGCCACGCGGGAGAGGTTCGACGTGATCCTCTCCGACTCCATCCACCCCGTCTATGCCGGCAACTCGACCCTCTACACCCGCGAGTACTTCGAGCTCTGCCGCCGCCACCTGCGGCCGGGCGGGGTGGTTTCGATGTGGCTGCCGCTGTACTCCCTCACCGAGGAGTCGTACCTGGCGATCGTCCGGGCGTTTTGGGAGGTGTTTCCCTCCACCTGCATCTGGTACGACCTGATGGTGCTGAACGAGTTCACGGTGGTGACCGGGTCCGTCGAGCCCGGCCCGGTAAGGCTGCGCTGGCAGTCGGTGAGCGATGCGGCGTTCGGGGGGACGCTGGCTGAGGCGGGGGTGCGGAGCCCCGAGAACCTGGCAACGATGCTGCTCCTGGGGCCCCGTGAAGTGGCTTCGCTGGTCAGCGACGTACCCCCGCACATCGACGACTTTCCCGAGGTGGAGTACCGCTCCGGGCGTCTGCTGAACCGCGACGGCTCATGGCTCGCCAACCTCAGGATGCTCTATGCCTGCCGCACCCGAAGCGATCCCTTCGCCACCTACCCAGGCGACTTCCGCGCGGCGGCGGGGGCGCGCGACGAGACGCTCAAGGCTCAGCTGCGGGAGCTGGCCGCGCGGGTCGCGCCCCGATAGATGGACGTCAGCTCGCGGGCGGTGCGCTCCCAGGTGAAGGTGTGGGCGCGGGCAAGCCCCGCCCCGACGGTTTCGCTGCGACGTCCGGGCTTGGCGAGGAGGGCGAGGACCGCCTCGCGCCAGGCGCCCGGATCGTCGGGGTCGAGGAGCACCGCCGCCTCGCCGCACACCTCCGGCAGCGCACCGGCGCGGGCGGCCAGCACCGGGCACCCGCAGGCCATGGCCTCGAGCGCGGGCAAACCAAACCCCTCGTTGCGGGACGGGAGCAGCAGTGCGAAGGCCCGCTGGTAGAGCTCCGCCAGCGCTCGATCGTCCGGGTTCGCCACGCGCCGCACGCGCCCCCGCAGGGCCGGGTCCGCGAGGCGGCGATCGGCGGCAGCCGCTCCCGCGACCACCAACGGCGGCAGCCTCTCGGCCTCCGGCGAGGCCAGCAGGGCGACGACGAGCTCGAGGTTCTTGTGTGGGTCGGAGCCCCCGACGAAGAGCAGGTGCTCAGGCGGCGTGGGCGTTGGAGAGGGGAGGAACTCGCTGCCGACGCCGAGGTGCGCGACGAATACCCTCTCCGGTGCAAGTCGCACGGTGGCGAGCAGCTCGGCCTTCGCGTGGTGGGAGATCGCATGCACAGCGGTCGCTCGTGCGAGGGACCGGATCGCCTGCCGCGCCCTGTGGCGGCGCCAGGGTTCCGGCGGTGATGGGAAGCGGAAAGGCGTGGCGTCGTAGAAGGTGGCGACGACCGGCACCGGGAGGCGGGCCGGTACGGTCCACGTCGGGAGGTGGAGCACGTCCACCGGTATGCGGCCGAGCGTCATCCGCCACGCGGGGCCGTCGAACAGAAAAGCTCCCCTGCGCGGGCGGTGCAGTGCGACGATCCGTGCGGCGAGCGGGTACCATGGTTGAGGTACAGGAGCTCCGTGGGGAACGAACAGCACGACCTCGCCCGGCAGCAGCCGCAGCAGCTCCTCGGCGAGGGAACGCGTCACGCGGCCGAACCCGCGGTTGGGGTCGAGAAACGCCGCCCGGGCATCGAGGCCGATCCGCATACCGAAACCCTCCTCATAGCCGCGCTCTGACAAGCTTCAGCCGCTGCTCGACGTGCGCTCCGCTTAGAATAGTACGAGTGAGAACTGGCATCCCAAATTCAACCGTCGCGACCCCGGGCAGGCACTCCCCCGCGTGGGCGAGATGCCGGCAGGGGCGGTGAGCGTGGAGGCGCAGGCGACAATGTCGGACGTCGTGCCCTCCTTTTCAATTGCAACGCCCTCTCTGGACCAGTTTGAGTACCTGCGCGTGTGCGTGGCAAGCATCGAGGCGCAGGGTTACCCTCGGGTGGATCAGATCGTGATCGACGGCGGCTCCAGCGATGGCACGCGGGAGTTTCTTGCCGGCAGCGTCGGTGTGGTGTCCTACTGGCAGTGCAAGCCGGACCGCGGCCAGAGCCACGCACTTAACATCGCTTTGCATCACGCCACCGGTGACTGGGTCGGCTGGCAAAACGCCGACGATTTCTACCTCCCGGGGGCCTTCTGGCGGGTTGCACAGCTGATCATGGACCATCCCCAGGCCGACGTGGTGGTGGGTGACACCATCCTCGTCGACGTCCGCGGCATGGCGTTGGGGGCAATCGGGGTGTGCCCCGTGCCCGCGTCGCGCTGGTTGGAGGGGTTCTGGCCATACAACCAGTCGGTTTTCTTCCGACGATCGTTGCTGGAGCAGGCAGGTCCGGTCGACGAGTCCCTCCATCTCCACATGGACACTGACCTTTTGGCCCGGGTGGCGCAGTTGGGCCCGCGCGTGGTCTACCTTGAGGCGCCCCTGGGCGCTCACCGCAAGCACGCCGCGGCAAAGACAATCGAGGGAGCCACCGGTCGCGCGAGCCAGCGCGAGCGTGAGCTCTTGGAGCGACGCTACGGGCGCAAGCTCTGGCCCGAGGGGCGGGCGGCCCGCCTCCGGCATCGCCTTCGCTGGCATCTCATCCGTATGCGTGCATTCGGCCCGGCAAGTGTCGTCAACAGGCTGGCCCAAAGAGCCGCGCGCTCTGCTAGGGTCGTGGTCGTGTGAGCATAACCTTGGCTGGGGTGCATGGCCGCGCGATCGCACCCTGCCGACTGCTGCTGATCGCCTCGCCGTAGGGAGATGGGTTTGAACGGTGTGCTTCGCGTCGGCGTAGATGGCAAGCCGCTACTGCCCCCTCGGGCCGGCGTCGCTCGCTACCTCGAGGGGTTGCTCGCCGGCTGCGCGGCGGTGTCGCACCCCGAGGTTGAACTCGACGTCGTGATGCCGGGCGGACCCCGGCGGACGCTGCCCTGGGTGCTCTGGAACCTGCAGCGCGCGTCCGCGCGCGGCTACTCGGTCTTCCACTTCCCCTTCTATTACACGCCGCTCGCCCCGCGCTGCCCGGTCACCGTCGCGATCCACGACGTGCTGGTGCTCGAACACCCCGAGTGGTTCCCACGGCCCGTCGCCAACCCCCTCCGCTACCTGCTCCCGCGGGGGGCACGCCTTGCAGCGGCGGTGGTCACCGGCTCGCGCTGCGTGGCGGACGCGATCGCCGAGCGCTGCGGGATCCCC
The DNA here is from genome assembly GCA_022865555.1 of Thermoanaerobaculaceae bacterium. Classification (GTDB taxonomy): domain Bacteria; phylum Acidobacteriota; class Thermoanaerobaculia; order Thermoanaerobaculales; family Thermoanaerobaculaceae; genus RBG-13-68-16. Next base: position 6,095 of record JALHTD010000463.1, read on the forward strand.
CGCGAGCGCGTTCGCCTTACCGGCTACGGCGTGGACCGTGCACGGTTCGCGCCTCCAACCGCGGAGCGGCTCGCGGAGGCGCGCGTGCGCCTCGCGCTCTCCAGGCCTTACCTGCTCCAGCTCGGGGCACTGGAGCCGCGGCGCGGCGTGGACCTGGCGCTCGCCGCCGTCGCCTCGTTGCGGGAGTGCGACCCGGACCTCGAGCTCGTGCTGGTTGGAACGCCGCGGGCGCATGTGCCGGCGCTCGAGCAGCCACCCCCCTGGGTGCGGCTCCTCGGGTGGGTGGAGGACTCCGACCTGCCCGCAATCTACGCCGGAGCAGCGGTTGTACTCGCGCCCTCTCGCGGCGAGGGGTTCGACCTGCCGCTGCTTGAAGCTCTGTCGTGCGGCGCCGTAGTGGTTGCGTCCGACATCCCGGTGCACCGCGAGCACTTCGCCCCGGCGGTGGAGCTCTTCGCCAGTGGCGACGCCGAGGCGCTCGTGGAGGCGGCCGCCAGGGTACTTGGAGACTCGGAGCGAGCAGCGAGGCTGCGCACGGCGGGCCGCGCGCTCGCGGCGGGGTTCAAATGGGAAGATGTGGCGCGCCGCCACCTCGACCTCTGGCTGGAGGTGGGGCGAGGATGAGGGCCGGGGCCGTGGTCGTCAACTTCAACGGAGGCGCGGACCTGCCCGCCTGCCTCGCGGCGTTGAAGGCCCAGACGGTGCCGGTGGACGTCGTGCTGGTGGACTGCGCCTCGACCGATGGAACGCGCGCCCTCGCCGAGCAGCCGCCGCCCGGGGTGCGTGGCCTGCCGCTTCCCGAAAACGTCGGGTACGCAGGCGGGTGCGCGGCGGGCCTCTCGCTCCTCGACGCCTCGGTCGAGGTGATCGGTTTCTTCAACCCCGACTGCTACCCCGCGGCCGACTACTTCGCGGCCTGCGAGGAGCTCTTCTCGCGGGAGTCGGATGTGGGAGGGGTGGCCGGCAGGCTGCTGCGCCCGGGCGGAGCCACGCTGGATTCCTGCGGCCAGGTGCTCACGCCGTTCCTGCTGCGGGTCCGCGACCGCGGCTACGGCGCGCCCGCTTCGGGAGCCTTCGAGACCCGAAACCGCGTGCTGGCGGCCTGCGGCGCGGGGATGGTCTACCGGCGTGCCGCGCTGGCGGCAGCCGCGGTCGAGGGCGAGGTGTTCCCGGCCGACTTCTTCGCCTTCTGGGAGGACCTCGACCTCGGCTGGCGGGTGAGCAACGCGGGGTGGCACGTGATCTACGAGCCGCGGGCGGTCGCCACCCACCGCCGCGGCGCAACCGCCGCACCGGGCGCGGGAAGGTTGATCTTTCGTCGCCCCACGACACTTGCCGCCGGCATGCTCGCCAACCGCTGGGCCACCCTGCTGCGCAACCTGCACCCGGTTGATTTCCTCCTGCGCTTGCCCGTACTTTTGCCTGGAGAGGTGCTGATGCTGAGCGTGCTCGTGCTGCGCCGACCGGGGCTGCTACCTGCGCTGCGGGCGGCTTTGCCTCGCGTGCGAAGGGCGGCGCGTCAACGTCGTCTGCTCCCCCGCCGCCGACTCGGGGAGCTGCTGTGAGCGTGATGCTCATCCCACTGGCGTTCGTGCTGGCGCTCCTGCTCGGGCTCTACTTCACACCGCTGGCGCGCGAGGCGGCGCTGCGCTTCGGGATCGTGGACCGTCCCGACGGCCGGCTCAAGCAGCAGACAACACCGGTGCCGTACCTTGGGGGCCTCGCGGTCTTCCTGGCCTACTTGGTGGCCCTCGGCATGGTGTTCGCGTTCGACACCCTGCTGCTCGGCCTGCTTCTGGCTGGCACCCTCACGCTGCTCGTCGGGCTGGTGGACGATTTCGGCGTGTTGACCCCGGCCGCAAAGCTCGCCGGGCAGGCGGTGGCTGTGTTAGTGCTGCTGCGCAGCGGCGCGGTCATCGAGTTGACCGAGGTGCCCCAGGGGTTGCGCTGGCCGCTCGCTGCCCTGTGGCTGTTCGCAGTCTGCAACGCCTTCAACCTGCTGGACATCATGGACGGGCTCGCGGCCGGAGTCGGGACCGTCGCTGCCCTCGCGTTCGGGGTGGTGGCGCTCGCCACGGGGGAGTACCCCGAGGCTGCGGCCAGCTTCGCGCTGGCCGGAGCGCTTGTGGGGTTCCTGGTCTTCAACTTCCAGCCGGCCCGTATCTACCTCGGGGACGCCGGCTCGCTGGCGATCGGGATCACGCTCGGCGCGCTGGCCCTTGCGATCCGCTGGAGCGAGAGGAGCGCGGCGGGGTTCCTCGCGCCTCTCGCCATCCTGGCCGTGCCCCTGGCCGACACTGCCTACGTGAGCGTGCTGCGCGCCCGCGCCGGCAGGCCGTTCTGGCACGGCAGCCAGGACCACTTTCCACTGCGCCTGCACCGCCTGCTGGACGGTAGCGTGCGCAGGACCGTGACCGCAGTCCTCGGCGTGGCCGTCGTGGGCGCGATGGTGGGCGTGGGGACCGCGACGCTCTGGGCGTGGGAGGTGGGGGTGTGGGCCCTCGGTGTCTACGGGCTCGGGTTCGTGGTCCTGCTGATCGTGCTGGTGCGGGTGCGGATGGAGGCGCCGCGGTGAGGCGCATCGTGGTGCTCGGGGCCGGCCTCACCGGGCTCTCGGCCGCCTACCACCTCAGGGAGCGCGGGGTGGCCGCGGAGGTTCTCGAGAGGGACGCGGGGCCGGGCGGAGCGTGCAGGACGGTGGAGAGGAACGGGTTCTCCTTCGACCTCACCGGGCACCTCCTCCACCTCGCACGGGCGGAGAGCCGGCAACTCCTCGGGTCGTTGGGTGTGAGGAGGGCGCTTCGGAGCCACCGGAGGCGGGCAAGCGTCGCGCTGGCCGGGGCCGTCACGCCGTATCCGATCCAGATCAACACGTACCGATTGCCGCGCGAGGTGCGGCGGGACTGCCTCGTCGGTTTCGTCGAGGCACGAATGCGGCCGGAGGAGCCGAGCGGCGAGCGGACCACCTTTGCCGACTGGGTCATGAGCCAGTTCGGTGAGGGCTTTGCAAAGCACTTCTTCTTCCCCTACAACCGCAAGCTGTACTGCACGGACCCCGCGGAGCTGACCAGCGACTGGGTGGGGCGCTATGTGCCGCGCCCCTCCCTCGTCGATGTGATCGAAGGGTCGCTCGGGCTCTACCGCAAGGCGGTCGGCTACAACGCCACGTTCTTCTACCCCCGCCGGGGCGGGATCCAGCTCCTCGCGGATGCCGTTGCCGCGACGCTTCCTCCGCTGCGCCTGGGGGTCCCGGTGCGGGCCGTGCACCTGGGCGCGCGCGAGCTGGTGCTGGACTCCGGCGAAACCGTGGGGTGGGACGTGCTGATCGCCACGGCGCCGCTGCCGCACCTGGCGGCGATGACGGCCGACCTGCCCACCGAGCTGCGGCACGCGGCGGCGCGCCTGCGAGCGGTCGGAGTCGTGAACCTGAACCTGGGCGTGCGGGGTCCCGCACCGCGGAGGGAGCACTGGCTCTACGTGCCCGAGGAGAGGTTCCCGTTCTACCGTGTCGGGATTCCCTCCAACCACGGTGACGTGGCGCCGCCCGGCTGCCACACGCTCTCGGTGGAAGTCAGCGTGCCCGCCGGCGCCCCGGCCCCTGCGGACCTGGCCGAGCGCTGCCTCGCCGGGCTCTCGGAGCTCGGGCTGCTGCGGGACCGCTCGAGCGTGGAGGTCACGGAGCAGATCCGCCTCGACCCCGCGTACGTGATCTTCGACGCGGCCCGGCCGGGACTGGTGGCCTCGCTGCGCGATCACTACCTCGCCTCCGGCGTGCTGCTCTCGGGCCGCTGGGCGGAGTGGAAGTACTCCACGATGGAGGACGCCCTCTGGGACGGGGCGGCGGTGGCCCGGCGGGTGGCGTCGTGAGGCCGCTGCGCGTCATGCACGCGATCACGATGCTCGAGCTGGGCGGAGCCCAGCGCAACACGCTCGACACCGTTGCCTCGCTCGACCGCCGCGAGTTCGCGGTCGCCCTCACGTGTGCGAGCCAGGGGGAACTGCTCCCGGAAGCTCGAGCGCTTGCCGATGTGGAGCTGTTCGAGCTGCCCCACCTGCGGCGGGAGGTGCGGCCGCTCGCTGACATGCGCGCACTCTCCGAGTTGCGGCGGGCGATGCGGCGGTTTCGGCCGGAGGTCGTTCACACCCACTGCTCCAAGGCCGGGATCCTCGGGCGCCTGGCCGCCCGCCGCGAGGGCGTGCCGGTAGTGATCCACTCGATCCACGGCTTCGGCTTCGGGCCGCATCAACCCTCTCTCGTGCGTTTCGCGTTCCTGACCGCCGAGCGGCTGGCCTCGCGCTGGACCACGACGTTCGTCGCGGTCTCCCGGCGCAACCTGGAGGAGGGCGTGCGTCTGGGGCTCTTCCCCGCCTCGCGCGCGCGGGTGATCCGGTCGGGGGTCGACCTGGCGTCGTTCGCGTCGCACCGGGGTGGCAACGCTCTCCGGCGAGAGCTCGGGATCCCGGTTGACGCGCCGCTGGTGGTGCAGATCGCGTGCTTCAAGGCGCAGAAGGCGCCCGAGCGGTTCGTCGAGGTCGCGGCGCGCTTGGCGTCCGGCTTTCCCGCGGCGCACTTCTTGCTCGTGGGGGACGGGGCGCTTCGGCGGCGGCTCGAGCGACTCCGGCGCGAGCACGGTCTGGAGGGGCGTCTCCACCTGCCGGGGTGGCGGCGGGACGTGCCGGCGATCTACGACGCCGCCACGGTGGTGACGCTCACGTCGCGTTTCGAGGGGCTGCCGCGGGTGCTCGTCGAGGCGCTCGCGGCAGGCGTTCCGGTGGTGGCGATGGCGGTGGACGGTGTGAACGAGGTGGTCCGCGACCGAGAGAACGGCTTCCTCGTACCGCCCGATGATGTGGCCGGCGTGGCGGAGCGCGTCGGCGAGATCCTCCGCGACGGCGCGCTGCGGTCGCGCCTTTCGGCTCAAGCGCTGGAAGGGCTGCAGGAGTTCGGGCGGGAAGCGATGGTGCGGCAGCAGGAGGAGTTGTACCGGGAGCTGGCATGCCAGGCTGGTTTGCGCTAACGGTCGCCGCCGCCTACGGGACGGTGTTCGGGAGCTTCCTGAACGTGGTGGTGCACCGCCTGCCGCGTGGGATGTCGCTGCTTCGGCCCGGCTCTCACTGCCCGGCGTGCGGTGCCCCGGTGCGCTGGTTCGACAACGTCCCGGTGCTCTCCTACCTGCTGCTCAGTGGGCGATGCCGCGCCTGCCGGGTGGCCATCTCGCCGCGCTACCCGCTCGTGGAGCTCGCGAGCGGGGCACTCACCGTGGCGGTCGTTGCGCGCTTCGGCTTGACGTTGCAGGGCCTGGAGGCAATGCTGCTGGTGATGCTGCTGCTGCCGCTGGCGTTCATAGACCTGGAGCACCACCTGCTCCCGGACGTGCTGACGTTGCCCGGGATCGCCGTGGGCCTCGCGGGCTCGCTTGCGGGTGGGCTGGTCCCGCTTCTCGACGCGGCGACCGGGGCAGCGGTCGGAGCGGCGGTGCCGTACGCGGTGATCGTGATCTATCGCTGGCTGCGCGGCGCCGAGGGGATGGGGCTCGGCGACGTCAAGCTGCTGGCGATGATCGGGGCGTTCCTGGGCTGGCGTGGCGTTCTTCTCACGCTGGGCCTGGCGGCCACTGCCGGCGCGCTCCTCGGGCTCACGCTGATCGCGCTCGGAAGAGGGAAAAGGGACACCGAGTTGCCGTTCGGAACGGTTCTGGCGTTCGCCGCGATGATCGTGCTCTTCGCCGGGGACCGACTGCTGATCGGTCTGGGGTGGGTCCGGCCATGACCAGCGGCCTGCCCTCCCACCGGTTCCGCGAGGCGCAACTGCTCATCGGGGCCGCGCTCCTGATGCTGGTGGGGATGGTCGTCGTGGAGATGGTCGGGATGCTGGCTGTGGCGCGCCTGGTCGAGGACGAGGCGCGGCGCGCCTCGATGGCGGCCGCGCACCTCGCCGCCTCCCGGATCGCGGGCGGCGAGTCCGCGCGCTTTGCCGCGGCGCTCCGGCAGGAAGGGTGGGGTCTCGCGGTGCTCGTCAGCGGCAGGGTCGTCGAGCGGGTTGGACAGGCGGGCCCCTCGGAGCCGGCATGGTGGCCGTGGGAGTCGCGGGAGCAGTGGGAGCGGGCCGGGCAGCGCGTGGGGGGACCGGTCGCAAGGGGCGACGGAAGCGTGTTTGTCGCCTACCAACCGCTGGCGGACGGCCGCGTGGTCCGGGCAGTGGTGCCGGCATCGGGCGCGGGCGCCGTTGGGCGCCTGCGCGACGTGGGTGCAGCACTCGCGCTGGTGGTCGCGGTGGGCGGGGGTCTGCTGGCGTGGGCGCTGATCGCCCGTGTGCTCGCCCCCTACCGCGAGCTGCTCGCGGAGGCGGTGCGGGTGACACGGAAACCCGGTGGGGAGGCCGAGGACCGCTTCCTGGTCGAAACGTTCCGCGACACCGTGCGGCGCCTCGAGGTCTCGGAGGCGGCTCTGCGTCGGCGGGCGGATGACCTGGAGGTGCTCGCGGAGGTGCTGACGCGGGGCTCCGCCGCCGGGGTGGTGATCACCGACCCCGGGGGCACCGTGCGGGCCGCCAACTCAGCGGCCGCCGAGCTCGCCCCTGATCTGGCGGTCGGCGGGGCTCTCCCGGCGACGTTGGCCGCTGGCGAGCGGAGCAGACGGCTTTCGGAGCGGGTCGTGGAGGTGCGGCGACTCCCGCTGCTGGCGGACAGCGGGGCAGCCCAAGGGGAGGTACTGTTTCTGACCGACCGGACGAGCGTGGAGGCGCTCGAGCGGGCCCTCGCCGAGCGCGAGCAGATGGCGGCCCTGGGTGAGCTGGCTGCGGGGATGACCCACGAGCTGCGCAATGCCCTCGCCACCATGCGCGGCTACCTGCGCCTGCTCCCCGACGCCAAGCGTGAGGATCGCGCGCGCTTCGTGGCCGCCATCAACGACGAGGCGGAAGGTCTGGCCGAGCTGTTGGACCGCTTCCTTCGCTTCGCGCAGCCGCGCGAGCTCCGGCGCGAGCCGGTCGAGCTGCTGGCGCTCGTCGAGGAGGCGGCGCGCAAGGTGCGCACCGCGTTTCCCGACATCACCCTGGGAGTCGAGGGCGCGCCGATCACCACGGTGGGCGATGCGCTGGCGCTCGGCGTCGTCGTGGAGAACCTCCTGCGCAACGCGGCCGAGGCGGTCTCGAGCCAGGGTGGCTCGGTACTGGCGCGGGTGGAATCCTCCCCCGGCATGGCGCGAGTCGTGGTGGAGGACGAGGGGCCTGGGGTGAGCGACGAGCTGCGGGGACGGCTGTTCCTGCCGTTCGCCTCCAGCAAGGCTTCCGGTGGTCTCGGTCTCGCCCTCGCGCGCCGCTTCGCGCGCCTGCACGGGGGCGACGTCGGGCACGAACCCCGGCCTGGGGGCGGGTCTCGCTTCGTGGTCTGGCTACCCCTCCAGGGGGTCGCATGAACGCCCCGCTCCTCGTGGTCGAGGACCGCCGCAGCCTGGGCGAGATGCTGGCCGAAACGCTGCGCACGGAGGGGTACGATGTGGAGCTGGTGCTGCGGGGCGACACCGCGATGCAGCGCCTTCAGGAGAGTGGACCATACTTGGCGGTGCTCACCGACCTCAAGCTTCCGGGGGCAGACGGCCTGACGGTGCTGCGCACCGCTCGGACAGTCGACCCGCTGCTGCCGGTGTTCCTGATCACGGGCTACGCCACGGTGGAGACGGCCGTGGCGGCGCTCAAGCAGGGGGCGCGGGACTACTTCCCGAAGCCCCTTGACATGGAGCGCGTTCTGGAAGGCCTGCGCGCGGCCTGCGAGCCGAGGCGGGCGCTCCTGGCCACGCCCCCCACCGGCGAGGGACTCCCAGAACTCGTGGGCGCCGCCCCGGCGTTCGCAGGCGTGGTGACGGCGCTGCGCCGCGTGGCCCCCACCGACGCGGCCGTTCTCCTGCTCGGACCCTCGGGGAGCGGCAAGGAACTCTTCGCACGGGCTCTCCACCAGCTCTCGCGGCGGGGCGGAGGACCCTTCGTGCCCTTCAACTGCGCCGCGGTGCCCGAGAGTCTGGTGGAGTCGGAGCTGTTCGGGCACGAGCGGGGTGCGTTCACCGGCGCCAACGCCCGCCACGTCGGGCGCTTCGAGCAGGCCCACCGTGGCACGCTCTTCCTCGACGAGATCGGCGAGGTGCCGCTCTCGACGCAAGCCAAGCTGCTGCGCGCCCTCGAGGAGCACCGCATCACCCGGCTGGGTGGAGAGGGCGAGATCGTGGTTGACGTGCGCGTGGTGGCCGCGTCCAACCGCGACCTCGAGGACGCGGTCACCGGGGGCTCGTTCCGCCGCGACCTCTTCCACCGCCTGAACGTGTTCCCGATCCGGCTGCCTTCCCTCGTGGAGCGACGCGAGGACATCCCGGCCCTGACCCTCCACCTGCTGACACGCGCCGGTGGCCGCCACGGGGTTCCTGTGCCCACTCTGCGGCCTGCGGCGATGGCGGCCCTGGTGCTGGCGCCGTGGCCCGGGAACGTGCGGGAGCTCGCCAACCTGCTGGAGCGGGTGGTGATCCTGGCAGAGGGCCGCCCGGTGGGGGTGGCGGAGCTGGGGCTCGACGCGGCCGCGTGTCGGGAGGGCCTCGCGGACGCCCTCGCCCGCCGCCTCGCCGTCCGCCTTGCGGGGGGGGACTCCGAGGAGCTGGCCGGTTTCCTGGGTGTGTCGGCGGGCGAGCTGCAGCGCTAGCCGCGCAGGGCCGCGAGCAGGGCGTGCAGCAGGCGCCGGTCCTGCTCCGGGAGCACCGCGCGCAGGTCCAGCACGACCTTGTTGTCCTCGACCCGCCCGACGACCGCCGGCGTCGCCTTCCGTAGCCTGGCGGCAGTGACGTCGCCGCCCGGGAGCGCAACACCCCAGGAGGGAAGCGTCTGGTCGGGGGTGGTGCCGCCCCCCAGCACCGCCCGGGTAGCGGCCGCCTCGGCCGGGAGGCCGGCCTCGCGCAGGCGGCGGGCCAGACGACGGGCGCGTGCCCGCAGCCCGGCTTCCGGAAGCGCCAGCAGCCGGTAGAGCGGCACGGCCTCGGGCCGGCCCGCGAGATAGGCGTCGAGAGTCGCGGCCAGGGCGACCAAGGCGCTCTTGTCGGGGCGCAGCGCCCGGCGGAGGGGGTGCCGGCGCAGGGGCGCGATGGTGGAGTTGTTTCCGAGCAGCACCCCGGCCTGCGGCCCGGCCAGGAGCTTGTCGCCGGAGAACACGACGGCATCCGCCCCGGCCGCCAGGATCTCCTGCACCGTCGGCTCGCGCCGCAGGCCGTAGCGGGCGAGATCGAGGTGGCACCCGGAGCCCTCATCCACCCAGACCGGCACCCCGCGGGCGTGCCCCAGCTTGACGAGGTCGCGAAGCTCCGGCGTGGCGACGAACCCCTGGAGGTGGAAGTTGGAGCGGTGGACGACCAGGATCGCTGCCGTGCCCTCACCGACGGCGCGCGCGTAGTCCTCGGGATGAGTGCGGTTGGTGCATCCGACCTCGACCAGGTGAGCGCCGCTTGCGGCCATGATCTCGGGCAGCCGGAACGAACCGCCGATCTCGATGAGCTCCCCCCGCGAGACGATCACCTCGCGGCCGGCGGCATGGGCGGCGAGCAGCAGCATGAGCGCCGCGGCGTTGTTGGTGACGACGGTAGCGGCCTCGGCGCCGAAGTAGCGGTTCAGGCGGTCCACCACCGGGGCGAGCCTCTCGCCTCGGGCGCCGGTGCCCAGGTCGTACTCCAGCGCCAGGTAGCCGGACGCGTCGGCGGCGACGCGCGGGGCCCGCCCGAGGTTGGTGTGAATCAGCACACCGGTGGCGTTGAGCACCTCGGGGTACGCGGCCGCCTCCCGGCGCGCCAGCAGCGCCATGGCGTCGGCCACCAACGTGGGCGGCGGGGGCGTCGGCTCGCCCTGCGCCAGTCGCTGCCTGGCGGCGGAGAGGGCCTCGCGGACAGCCGCCCGCACGGCCGCCGCGCCGTGAAGCTCGCGCGCCTGCTGGAGCTTCTCGTCGGCCAGAAGACGATGGACGGCAGGGAGCCCGGCGAGAGGGTTTACCATTGTGGAATTCTACCCTCACCGGCCGGCCGGATGGCTTCGGATGCCGGCGGTTTGTGTATCCTTGCAGGCGTGAGCAACGGGGACCTCGTCGGTCAACTGGACCACCAGCTGGAGGAGTTGGCCCGAAAGTGGGAGCGCTTCTTCGCCCGGGACCGCCAGGTCCCGACACCGCCGGAGCGCGAGCGCACGGAGCTCGAGCGGCGACTGCGGGAGCTGAGCCGCTACGAGGGTCGCGCCTCGGCCGACCAGTTCCGGATGGAACAGTTGCTGCACCGGTTCGCCACCTACAACCAGATGTGGCAGCGCATGATGCGCGACCGCGAGGAGGCGCGGGGTGGAGCCGCCGGTGCGGCGCGCCCGCCCAACGCTCCCGCCCCCGCTCCCGTAGGAGGGGTGAGCGACGAGTACCAGGGTGTCTTCAGCCGCTACGTGGACGCCCTCGGGAAGTCGGGCAAGGAAGCATCGGTGGGCTTCGACAGCTTCCGGCAGACGCTCGAGCAGCAGCGGCGCCAACTGGAGGACCGGGGGTCGGTGGTGGAGGGTTTCGAGGTGGTGGAGGACGGCACCCAGGTGCGCGTGCGTGCGCGGGTACGTCGTGGGAGGCAGGAATGAGGCGTTTGCTCCTGGGCGTGGTTGTCCTGACGCTGGCGGCTTCCGCGCCGGCGATGGTGTTCGAGCGCTTCCTCTCGCCGGAGCGTCCGGCGGACAGGGCGATCATGAACTACATGGCTCTCGAGAAGGCGGGCAAAGCGACCTCCTCGGACCTGGCGAACCTGGGCGTGCTGATCTTCGAGAAGGGGTTCCCCAGAGATGCCGAGCACTACCTGCGGCAGGCCCTCAAGCTGGACGAGGACAACTACGAGGCCGCCTACCGCCTGGGGCTCGTGCTGCAGCACCAGGGGCACGACTTCAAGGCGATGTGGTACTACAAGAAGACCCTGAGGGCCCGCCCGGGGTACGCTCAGGCCCGCTTCATGCTGGCCCTGGCGGAGGAGCGCTGCGGCCTGCGCAGCGCCGCGATCGACGACTACATGCGGGCCTACCGGCGCGCGCCCGATCTGGCCAACGCGGAACTCAACCCCCTCGTCTACGACTCCGACGTGCAGACCGAGGTCGCGATCAGGTACTACCAGCAGACGGTGACCGCCTCCACTCTGAAGGCCACCCCGATCGACCCCGCCTCGGTGCGCCAGATGATGCAGATCCGCGCCGCCAAGGCCGGGGGTCAGCCCGCCCAACCGGCATCCCAGGTGCAACCGGAGCCGCAGGTCCAGACCGCCCCGCAGCCGCCGCCGGCGCCACCGATACCAGAGCAGCAGCCGGCGGTGCCCCAGGCGGCACCACCGACACTCCAGCCGGCTGCGGCGGCCCCGGGCGGTCCGCGGGTGGGATCGCCGCGCCGCACGCCGACCCCTGGACCCTAGACGTTGAAGCGGAACGTGATCACGTCGCCGTCCCGGACGGGGTAGTCCTTGCCCTCCAGGCGGAGCGTGCCGTGCGCGCGGCAGGCGGCGAACGATCCCGCCTCGACCAGCTCCTGCCACGGCGTCACCTCGGCGCGGATGAACCCGCGCTCCATGTCGGTGTGGACGACCCCGGCGGCCTTGACGGCGTGCGTGGCCTCCGGAATCGACCAGGCACGAACTTCGTTGTCACCGATCGTGAAAAAGGATACGAGCCCCAGCAGCGCGTAGGCGGCGCGCAGCAACCGGTCGAGCGCCCTGTCGGGCAGCTCCAGGTCGGCGAGAAAGGCCGCCTGGTCGGCGGGTGCCAGCAGCGAGATCTCCTGCTCGAGAGTCGCACACACCGCGCTGGTCGCCACCCCGGGCCTGCCCTGCCAGCGGTCCAGCCCTGCGCCTACCAGCGCGCCAGGCAGATCCGAGGCGCTCTCTTCGCCGACGTTGAGCACGACGAGCAACGGCTTGAGGGAGAGGAAGCCGAAACCCTTGAGGTGCTGGCGGTCCTCTGCCGAGAGGCCTGCCTGGCGCAACGGGGTGCCGGCCTCGAGCGCGAGCCGGCAGCGCTCGAGGGCGGCACGCTCGGCCTCGAGTTCGGGCACCCTGTGCTTCTTCAGCTCGCTCTCGAGACGCTTGGCGCGGTTCTCGACGACGGTCAGGTCGGCGAGCATCAACTCCGTCTCCAGCAGATCGACGTCGCGTGCCGGGTCGATGCTTTCCTCGGGATGGGGCACGGTTGCGGAGGCGAAACCCCGGACGATCGCCGCCAGGCCATCCGTCGTGCGCAGCTCCGGAAGGTTGAGGCTTGCCGATCCACCCTTCACGACGCCCGGGACATCCACGAAGCGCACCGTTGCGGCGACCGGCTTGCGGGGTGCGAACAGACTCGCGAGCCGCTCGAGCCTCGCGTCCGGCACGTGCGCGACGCCGACGTGTGCCTCGCGCTTGCCGTGAACGGCCGCCACCTGGTGACCGGTGAGCAGGGAGAACAGCGTGGTCTTTCCAGACAGCTCCAGGCCGAGGATGCCGAACTCCATGCTCGCCTCCGCGACGATTCTAGCGGAGGTGGCGGCTGCCCCCTGCTAAACTTGCGGCGAGGAGTCCGACCATGAGGAATCAGATGACGATAGGTGTGGTCGTGCTTTGCGCTCTGGTCGCCGGACCGGGACGCGCCGAGGCGCCGGCGGGTGAGGCGCTCGCTGCGGCTCGCGCCGCCTACGAGACCCGGGCCGAACCCGCCCAGGCCAAGGCTGCGGTGGAGCTCTTCCAGAAGGCGGCCACCGAGGACCCGGCCTCGTACGAGGCCCGCTGGGAGGGTGCCCGCGCCATCTACTTCTACGGCACCTACACCCGCTCGGATGCTAAGGACGCCGAGAAGATGGCCATCTTCGACGGCGGGATCGCCCTCGCGAAGGAAGCCGTGGCGCTCTCGCCGAAGGGCGTCGAGGGGCACTTCTGGCTGGGTGTGCTCTACGGCGTGTACGGCGAGGCCAAGGGGATCTTCAAGTCGTTGAGCCTGGTCCCGGTGATCAAGCAGGAGATGCAGACCTGCCTGGAGCTCGACCCCGCGGTCGAGGGCTGGGGACCGGACCGGGTGCTCGGGCGGATGTACTTCAAGCTGCCGTTCTTCAAGGGCGGCGACAACGACAAGTCCATCGCCTACCTGGAGAAGTCCCTCGCGGGTGCGCCCACAAACGCCCTCACGCGCCTCTACCTCGCCGAGACGTATCGCTCCAAGGGCAGGACGGCCAGCGCCATCCAGCAGCTCAAGGAGATCGTCAACATGACGTCGGACCCGCGCTGGACCGCCGAGCACCCCTGGATCAAGACGCAGGCCGAAAAGCTGCTGAAGAAGCTGCAGTGAGTCCTCACCCGTCGGATCTGGCTGCCCACGCAGGCGGAAACTCTGCGCGGGCCGGCGCGTACCCAGTCGCGAGAGCGTGCCGCGTCGGTACATCTGGGCAAGATCGGTGCCGCCGCCGGGGAGGTGGGGGTGCGAATATGCGAACGCGAACGGTGCTCGGACTGCTGCTGGTAGGTGTCGCGGCCAGTGCGGCGGCCGGGGAACTGGTGCTGCCGATTTTTGCCCTGCGCTGGCCGGGCAAGGACGGCAACCGCTGGATCTCCGAGGTGTTTCTGACGAACCCGGGACCCACGGCGGTGCGGGTGAGCGGCCCACAGGTCATTCCGGGCGTAGTCAACACCACGGTCCCCTGCCTGCCGCCGGTGCCGGCCTATCGTGAGGTCCCGCCGTACCGCACGGTGCTGCTGACGGCAAACGAGCTCTCGGTTGACCTCGGGTGCCCTGACTCGGTGCTCGCTGGGGTCGCCTTCGAGGCGGATGGGCCGGTGCGGATCTTCAGCCGTGTCGTCAACGACCGGGGGACCGAAGGCGTCACCGGGGTACTGTCCGGCCTGGGCCAGGAGGTGCCGGCGCTTGCGGCTTCGGAGCTGATGCTGCCGGGCGGCGTGTACCAGCTCCCCGGTCTGCTCTGGGACCCCTTCCGGTGTGCGCGTCCGCCGCTGTTCGAGGTCTACCTCTACCTCGCGAACCCGGGCTCCGAGCCCGCGGAGGTCGTGCTTCAGCAGTCGCGCACCGGCCAGCCGGGTGAGCTGATCATCAACGGCGTGCCCGTCCCGACGCCACACGTGCTCGAGCTCCGGTCGCGGGAGTGGCGTCAGCTCAAGGTCGAGCTGGGCGGCGCGTTGCCCGCCGTGTGCCTGGGGCCCCAGGTCGCCGACCTCTTTCTCACGGCCACCGGGGGGATCGCCGTCGTCGGCTCGGTGGTGGATCGCACCTCCCAGGACCCCTGGACGGTGCTGCCGGTGCGCACCTCGGAGTGAGCGCTGCGTGCGACCACCCGCGGCGATAAGGGTACGGTGCGCACGTGCCCTGGTTTTCGCCCGACTTCGAGGCGCTCTCGCTCCCCGAGGCCCGCGCACTGCAGGAGCGGCTGGCGGGGTTGGTACGGGAGGAGGACGTGGACAAGACCGTAAGGCTGGTCGCAGGAGTGGACGTGGCCTACGACGGCGGGGGAGGACACGCCCACGCCGCTGTGGCCCTCTGGGATGTCGCGAGCGGCCGAGTCATCGAGACGGCCACAGCCTCGGCCGAAACCCACTTCCCGTACGTTCCTGGATTCCTCGCCTGGCGGGAGCTGCCGGCGGTACTCGCGGCCTTCGGGAGGCTGGGCGGACACCCCGACGTCGTCCTGGTGGACGGGCACGGACGCGCCCACCCGCGCCGGTGCGGTCTCGCGTGTCTCGTTGGGCTCGCCCTCGACCTGCCCACCGCGGGCTGCGCCAAGAGCGTGCTCGTGGGAAGCTTCTCCGGGCTTGCGGCAGAGCGCGGCGCTCGCCTGCCCCTCGTGGACCGGGGCGAGGCGATCGGAGCCGTGCTGCGCACGCGGACCGGCGTGCGGCCGGTCTACGTCTCGGTGGGGCATCGGATCACACTCGAGGGCGCATGTGGAGTCGTGCTTCGCGCGAGCCGTTTCCGCCTTCCCGAGCCGCTGCGGATCGCGCACACCACGGTCACCAGCCTGCGCGCCGCCCGTATCCGTGGTGCGTGAGAGAAGCCCGGAGCCGCATCCGCGGCCACGGTTTCGCGCATCTGGTGTCGGGGTCGAGAGGGCCTACTCCGTGGCGGCTGCCTGCTTCTTTCGGCCGCCCAGGAACCACAGCCACACACCTAGCCTGCTCTGCAAGCCGTCCATGTAGGTGAAGACCACGGGGGTCACGAACAGGGTCAGCGACTGCGAGACCACGAGGCCCCCGACCACCGCCAGGCCCAACGGGCGCCGCGCCTCTGCGCCGGCGCCCCAGCCGAGCGCGATAGGCAGGGTGCCGAAGAGCGCGGCCATCGTCGTCATCATGATCGGGCGGAAGCGCACCACGCACGCCTCGTAGATGGCCTCCATCGGCGACTTCCCGCTCTTCTGCGCCTCGATGGCGAAATCGATCATGATGATGCCGTTCTTCTTCACGAGGCCGACCAGCATGATGATGCCGACGAAGGCGTAGATGTTGAGGTCGGTCCTGAACAGCGCGAGCGTCGCGAGGGCGCCGGCGCCGGCCAAGGGGAGCGCCGACAGGATCGTGAACGGGTGGATGAAGCTCTCGTACAGGATGGCGAGCACCATGTAGATCACGAGGACGGCGAGGACGAGCAGGAGCCCAAGGCCCTGCATCGAGGACTGGAAAGCCTGCGCGGTCCCCTGGAATGCCTGCGAGATCGACGAGGGAAGCGTGGCCTTGGCCAGCCTCTCCACCTCTGCGGTCGCCGGACCCAGTGCCACCCCGGGCTTCAGGTTGAAGGAGAGCGTGACCGAGGGGAGCTGGCCGGAGTGGTTGACGGTGAGCGGGCCGATGCCCGGGGCCATCTTGACCAGCGAGTCGAGGGGCACCAGTTGGCCGTTCGCCGAGCGCACGTAGATGAGGGAGAGGTCCAGCATATCGGTCTGGAACTCGGGCTTGGCCTCCATGATCACCATGTACGAGTTCTGCGGGGCGAAGATGGTGGAGACCTGCCGCGTGCCGTAGGCCGTGTAGAGCGTGTCCTCGATCTGCTGGGGCGTGACGCCGAGGGCGGCCGCCTTGTCCCGCTGGATCTCCACGTTGATCTGCGGGTTCTTGAGCAGCAGGTCCGTATTCACGTCCTGCAGCAGCGGGTTGGCGCGCATCTTGACCTCGAGCTCGGGCGCGTAGCGGTAGAGATCTTCGGTGGATGGGCTGAAGAGGGTGAGCTGGTAGAGGGCGCGGCTCTGCCGGCCGCCGATCTGGATGGCCGGCGGGCTCTGAATGTAGGTCCGAACGCCCGGCACGGCCGCGAGCTTGGGCCGCAGGGCCTCGACGATCTCATCGGCGCTGAGCTCGCGCTGGTTGCGGGGCTTGAGCCGGATGAACAGGAAGCCGGAGTTTGACGAGCCGCCGCCGCCGCGCCCGCCCGCGGAGGATCCGAACGCCTCGATGTTGGGATCTTGCCTGAGGATCTCGGCGATCGCCTGCTGGTGGCGCGCCATCGAATCGAACGAGATCCCCTCCACGGCCTCTGTCTGGCCGGAGAGCGGCCCGACGTCCTGCGACGGGATGAACCCCTTCGGGACCCAGGCGAAGAGGAAGCCCATCAGGATCGTGATCGCAGCGGTGAGCGCCATCATCGTGCGGCGGTGCGCCAGCGACCAGGAGAGCCCGGCCTTGTAGCCGTTGAGCATGCTGTTGAAGCCGCGCTCGAAGAAGTTATAGAAGGCATGGTGCTCGACCTCGCGGAGCGGACGAAGGAAGCGGCTCCCCAGCATCGGGGTGAGCGTCAGCGAGATGAACCCGGAGATGAGGACAGCCACCCCGATCGTCACGGCGAACTCGCGGAAAAGCCGCCCCACGATCCCCCCCATGAAGAGCACCGGCAGGAAGACGGCGGCGAGGGAGAGCGTCATCGAGACGATCGTGAACCCGATCTCCCGCGAGCCCTCGAGGGCGGCCTGGAAAGGTTTCTTGCCCATCTCCATGTGACGGAAGATGTTCTCCAGCATGACGATGGCGTCGTCCACCACGAACCCTACCGAGAGCGTGAGCGCCATCAGCGAGAGGTTGTCCACGCTGTAGTCGAGCAGGTACATGATGCCGAAGGTGCCGACGATGGACATCGGCATCGCGAGAGAGGGGATCGCCGTTGCCGAGAGGTTGCGCAGGAAAAGGAAGATCACCAGCACGACGAGGGTCAGGGTGACGAGCAGCGTGACCTTGACGTCGTTGACCGAGTCGCGGATGGACTCCGAGCGGTCGAACACGATGTGCATCGAGACGCTTGCGGGCAGCAGGTGCTTGAAGGTTGGCAGCAGCTCGCGCACCGACTGCGCCACCGCCACGGTGTTCGTGCCCGGCTGCTTCTGGATCGCCAGCATGATCGAGCGCTGGTCAACAAACCAGGCCGCCGTCTTATTGTTCTCCACGCTGTCCAGGACGTTGCCGAGCTCCTCCAGGCGGACCGGCTTGCCGTTGCGGAAGGCGACGACGATGGGCCTGTAGGCGTCGGCGGACGTGAGCTGGCCCGCGGTCTGGATGGTGTAGGACTTCTCCGGCCCCCAGAGGATGCCGGTGGGGAGGTTGACGTTGTTGCTCCGGACCGCGCGCATGACGTCGTCGAAGCCGATGCCGCGGGTCGCCAGCTGCCTCGGGTCCACCTGGATGCGCACCGCGTACTTCTGGCCGCCGTAGACGTTCACCTGGGCCACGCCGGAGAGCATGGAGATGCGCTGCGAGATCACGGTCTCGCCGTACTCGTCGAGCTCGTACAGCGGCAGGCTGGGTGAGGTCAGGGCGATGAAGAGGATTGGCTGGTCCGCCGGGTTGACCTTGCGGTAGGTTGGTGGGAACGGCATGTCGGGTGGCAGCTGCCGACTGGTGCGCGCGATGGCGGCCTGCACGTCCTGCGCGGCGGCATCGATGTCGCGATCCAGCGCGAACTGAAGGGTGATGTTCGTGCTCCCGAGGCCGCTCGATGAGGTCATCGAGTCCACGCCGGCGATGGTCGAGAACTCCTTCTCCAGCGGGGTCGCCACCGAGGCGGCCATGGTGTCGGGGTTGGCCCCCGGCAGCGAGGCGGACACTGAGATCGTCGGGAAGTCCACGTTGGGCAGGTCGGAGACCGGCAGCAGCCTGTAGGCCATGGCGCCGAAGATCAGGATGGCGCCCATCACGACGGTGGTCATGACGGGGCGGCGGATGAAGAGCTCGGAGAAGTTCATGTCCCCTTCTCCGCCCCGCCGACGCCGCTCTTGATCTCGACCCTGGCCCCCGGCACCAGCCGGATCTGCCCGTCGGTCACGACCGTCTCCCCGGCGCTCACCCCTGTGTCGATCACCGCCTCCGCCTCGTCCATGCGGTCAACCTTGACGGGGCGCAGCTCGACGGTCTGGTCGTCCTTGACGACGAACACGTACTGTCCCTGCTGGCTGGTCTGCACGGCCGGCGCAGGGGCCACGATGCGGTCGGGCTCCTCGCCCAGCGTGACCACGATGTCGACGAACTGCCCGGGCCAGAGCCGGTCGTCCCGGTTGGCAAAGGTCGCCTTGAGGAGGATCGTGCTGGTGGCGGTGTCCACTACGTTGTCCACGAAGGTGAGGGTGCCTTCCTCCGCTGGGCCAGGATTCTGCGGGAGCGTTGCCATCACCGTGATCCGGTTCCCGTCATGCTTGGTGACCTGCGGAAGGAGCTGGGCCGGGACGGAGAAGGCGGCGAAGATCGGCCGGATCTGGTTGATCGTCACGAGGGGAGTGGCGTCGTCGGCCTTGACCAGGTTGCCCTCATCGATGTTCTGGTTTCCGGTGCGGCCCTCGACCGGGGCGGTGATCGTGCAGTACGCGAGCTGCAGCTTGGCGTTGTCGACGGTGGCCTGATCGGCCGCCACGCCGGCGCGGAGCGCGGCGGCGTTGGCGATGATCTGGTCGTACAGCTCCCTGGTCACGAAATCCTGCTTGACGAGGCCCTCGTACCGCTTGATGTCGGCCTCCGCCTTCGCGAGGAGTGCCACGTCCCTGGTGAGCTGTGCCTCGGCCAGGCGAAGGGCTGCCTCGTACTGACGGGGGTCGATGGTGAAAAGCGTGGCCCCCTTCGCCACGTTCTGGCCCTCGGTGAACCAGGCCTTCTGCAGCTCCCCGCCGATGCGGGCCTTGATCGCCACGGTGGCAATGGCCTCGACGTGGCCGATGGCGCGGAACGTCACCGGAACGGTCTTCTGTACCACCTTGGCGACGGTCACCGGCACGGCGGGCTGCACCCTCCGCTGTTGGTCGCCGCCTCCGCACGCGGTGACGACGACAAGAGTTGCGAGCACGGCCGACTGCAGGCCGAGCGTTTTCGTGGCGGTCTTGACGGCTCTGGTCTTCATCAAAGCTTCTCTCCTGGGTGAGGGGAATGTTCTCATGGCTTGGCGCCCTCCTTGAGGACCGCGATCGGCTGGTCGAGGGGCGCAGCGGTGCCGGTGTCGTGGGCGAGCTGCGCGAGGGCGACGAACCACGCGGAGCGGGCCTGGATGTCCTGCGACCGCGCACCGGCAAGCGCCGACTGGGCGGTCAGAAGGTCGATGATCGTGCCCACACCCTCCTTGTAGCGTCCGAGCGCCACGCGCTCGGACTGCTCGGCGCTCGCGAGGAGGTCGCGACTGGTCCTGACGAGCTGCGTGGCGGTCTGGAAGAAGTAGTAGCTCGTCCAGACCTCGAGGATCACCTGCTGCTCGAGCGTATCGGCCTGGGCTCGCGCCACGCCGGCATCTTCCCTGGCCTTTCGAATGTCGTAGGTATTGGCAAAACCGGTGAAGAGCGGGAACGTCAGCAGCACCCTCGCCGACCAGAGGTCCTGGCGGTCGATGACCCGGGCGGGGCTGTAGTAGACGCGGTCGGCACCGGCCGACAGCGAGAGCGTCGGCAGGCCCTCGGAGCGCACCGCCCGAACGTGCGCGTCCGCCTTCTCGACCAGCGCCCGTGCGGTCGCAAGATCGGGCCGGCGTGCCCGAGCGGTGGCAATCAACTGCTCGACCGCGTCGGTTCCGCGCTCGAGCGGAACCTCGGCCGGGAGCACCCCGACCTCGTACGGGGTGTTGGCCGGGAAACCCATGGCGGTAGCAAGCGCACCGCGCAGGGCGAGCACCTGCCCCTCGAACGTCTGGAGGGAGAGCCGTGCCTGGGAGAACGCGGTCTTCGCCTGCAGCACGTCGGCGATGGTGCCCACGCCGGCGTCGTGGCGCTTGGTGGCGGCGTCCAGCGCTGCCTCGGTCGTCTTGACGTTGGCCTGCGCCGCCTCCATCTGCGCCTTCGCGTTGACGTACTGCACGTAGGTGGTCTCCACGCTGAGGATCACGTTCTGGATGGTCGCGTTGTGGCTCCAGTCGGCGGCGATGAGGCCGAAGCGGGCATCGTCGGCGTTGGCGGACCTCCCGCCCATGTCGAGCAGCAAGTAGTTGACTGCGACCGAGGGCCCGTAGATGTCCGCAACGGCATTGACGTTGGGATCCTGTGAGAGCTGGTTGGACCGAACTCCGCTGACGGCAATGACCACGCTCGGGTAGTAGGGAGCACGCTTGCTTCCGAGTTCGGCCGCCGCCGAGCGGGCCGCCAGGTAGGAAACCCGTGTCACGGGGTTGTTCTGCAGCGCGATGTCCACGACTTGGGCCAGCGTGATGGTGGCTCCCGGCTTGAGGAGATCCGGAGGAATCGCCGGCGCGGCGGCGCCCTGGGGTACCGGCGGGGCGGGGAGGTCGACGGGAAGGTTGGGGCGTTCGGGCACGGGCGGCGTTTTCCAGGCGGCCGAGGCGGCAGCGCCGAACGCCACCAAGGCGATACCGACGACGCATGGAGCCGCCCGTCGCAGCTTTCCTGGGCGGGAAGGTCTAGATCGATAGTCTGGCATCGGTCTTTCTCCTCGTTGATGAGGGACGATCTCCCGCCCCAGAGCAACGTCTACGCGAGCGGCACGGCACCGGTTTCTCATCTCGCTCCCCTCGCACAGGCGCGCACCCCTGCGGCGGAGAAGCGCACGATCTGATCCACCATCTCCGGGAGCGGAGGCAGCTCGGCGCCCCAGCCGGCCGAGAGCTCGCCGCGGCGCAGCCGGTGAGCGACTTGGAGGAGTTGGCCCACGATCGAGATCACGCAGAGCCGAGCCGGCCCGGGAGGGAGCCCCGGGGTGGCGGCGATGATCGCCTCTGCAAGCACCTCGTTAACGGGCCCGACGACCTCGGCGAGGAAGAGCTCGCGCGGCAGCTGCGGGTCGAGCATCTCGCGGGTGATCAGCTCGACGAGCAGCCGCCCGCTCCCCCTGTCCACGAGCGGCTGGAGAAACGCGGTCGCGAAGGCCTGGAGCACCGCCTCCAGCGTCCCACTCTCGCCGCGAGCCTGCCGGATGCTGGCGATCCGCTGCTCGCGCATCGCCGCCATGCGCCGCCGGAACACCGCGTTGTAGAGGTTGTGCTTGCCCCCGAAGTGGTAGTTGACCGCAGCGATGTTGCTGCTCGCCGCGGCGGTAATGTCGCGCACCGAGGTGGCGGCGAATCCCTGCTCGGCGAACAGGCGCTCCGCGGCGTCGAGCAGCCGCTCGCGTGTCTGGGCGCCCAACTCGGCCTGGGAGAGGTTGTGTTGGACGGTCGAGGCGGTCACGTCTGGCATCCCCGCACCAAGCAACCGTATCAAACGGCCGTATGAGATGTCAATCCACTGGTGGGTCGGGTCCAGGTTTCAATGCAAGTGACGAACAGCAGGGCAGATCTGTTCCATATCAAACGAGCGTTTTATACGTTGGAATGCCTGGTCTCGTCAGGCGATCTCGAGGCGGCGGAAGAGGAGCGAGGGGGTCGTGACCGCGCTCGCGAGGGAGAAGCTCTCCGCGTCGCCGCCGGTGGCGGCGAGGGCGCCAAGCAATCGGCGGAAAGAACCCCGCAGATCCACCAGGGGGTGGGCTGCAGCTGGCCTGCCGTGCTCCACCGCCACCGCCGCCGCCCGCAGCGCGAAGCGCCCACTGGCGTGGTCCACTCGGACTGCACCGGCGGGAAGGGCCAGGTAGAAGCCGCTCTCGAGGCGGGCGAGTAGCTCCGGCTGGCGCAGCGCCGTCCCGGAGAGCACGACCAGGTTCGCAGGGCCGGGCACCGGAGGGTGCCGGTACGAGGGGCGCACCGCGCCGCCGGGCTGCTCGCCGGTGCGCTGCGCGCGCTCCCAGGTGGCGAAGCTCTCGCGCAGGCGACCGCCGGCGAGGAGCACGATCCGCCGCGTCGGGAGCCCCTCGCCGTCCCACGGGAGGGGCAGCAGTCCTGCAGGGCCGGGGCGCTCGTCCACCAGGTGCCAGGCCTTGGAGATGCGGGCGCGTTTGAGTTCACCGTCGTTCGTGGGGTAGCGCGCGAGGTGCTGGGCGAGCGCCACCACCAGCGGCGCGGCCACCGACGGCGCCAGCAGCACGTCGGCGAGCTGGCGGTCGGGGGCCTCGCCACGGGTGGCGAGGAGGCAGGCCTCGGCCGCACGGTGCGCCAGGACCTCCGGATCGAGCTCGGCAACCGTCGGGGCGGCAAAGTGCAGATGTCGCCACGGGCCGGCGGGCGGGGCGAGGAGCAGCTCGGCCACCGCGCAGCCGGCGGCGGCCCGCCCCAGGTACCCCTCCCCGGTCGCGATCGCTGCGCTGGAGGTTCCCGCGAGGATCCGAAGCTGCACCAGGGTCACCTCCGAGCTGGCGTCCTCGAGCGCGGAGGCCAGCGCCTGGGCAAGCGCATCCTGCTGACCGGGGTCGGCCGGAGCGTGAACCAGCGCGCTGCCGCTGGTGCCCAGCACCTCCCGCGGAGGAAGCGGGTCGGGCGACGGCAGCATGGCATCGAGGGCTGCCCTCGCGGCCTGGCGCCCCGCGCGTGCGCCGCCCCCCGCCGCGGCGGCAAACCCGGCGCGGCCGCCGCCGCTCACGCGGCACGCGACGCCCAGCTCGTGGCTCTCCCGGCGCTCGAGCGCGCCGTCCTGGTCGCGGACGAGGTGGACGCTCTCGCCGAGGCGGGCGAACACCTCGAAGCGGACACCGCGGCTGGCGAGCTCCTCGGAGGCGGCCTGGAGCGCGGGGAGCAGCGGGTCGGCGTCGGCCCTCATCGCACCTCCAGCCCGGAGAGCAGCAGCCAGGGAGCCACTGCACCTGTCGGCACGATCTCACCGTCCTTCGCGCACCAGCCGGGCTCGGCGACCGAAAGGGTGGGCTCGGCGGCCGCCAGCAGCCCGGCGCGCACGGCTGCGAGGGAGCCGACGAGCGTGAATGGCACAAGGGTGCGGTGACGCTCGCCGCGGCGCAGGGCAAACGCTTTACGAACCTGCAGGAGGATCGCACCCGAGGCCGGCTCCAGGGTGCCCGAGGCCAGGGACGTCACCTCGATGGCGGCCTCGTTGCGGGGCGGGTGCGGGAGGGGATCGGCGGCGCGCGCCACCAGGTTCGACATGCGCGGGCGGGGGCGGTTGTGCACGGTGGCCCGCCGGGCGTTGCC
>JALHTD010000042.1 GCA_022865555.1 Thermoanaerobaculaceae bacterium
ATCCCTTGCGCTTCCTGGCTGACGAGAGCCTCGACTTCGCGGTCGTTCGAATCCTCCGGACCGCCGGCCACGATGTGAGGGCTCTTGCCGAAGAAGCGACCCGTACCGTGGACGCGGAGGTCATCGCCCTTGCCTCGAGCGAGGGGCGCATCCTGCTCACCGAGGACAAGGACTTTGGGTGGCTCGCCTTCGTCGCGGGTGCCCATAGCGAAGGTGTCATCCTGGTCCGGTTCCCCGCGATGGCGCGTCAAGCACTCGGGCTGGCGATGCTGGAATTGGTCGCCACGCACGGCGAAGCCCTGCGCGGAAGCTTCACGGTGGTTCAGCCGGGACAGACGCGGATCACCCCTGGGCCTTACAGGCCAGTGCCAGGCGTATAGATGTCATGAAGCGGCTGGCCACCACCTCGACCGTGGTGGCTCGGAAGCCCCACAATTCGAACGCGGTCAACGCCGCAGGAGGATGGAGGCCAGCCATGGACCATGTTGGCATCGACGTTCACAAGAGGGAATCCCAGTTGTGCATGCTGAACCCGGAGGGAGAAGTGACGGAGGTGAGGATCTCGACGACGCGCGAGCGGTTCCGGGCGGTGCTGGGTGACCAGCCGCGGGCCAAGGTGCTCATCGAGTCATCGACGGAGAGCGAGTGGGTGGCGCGGTGCCTGGAGGGATTGGGTCACGAAGTCATCGTCGCCGACCCGGGCTTCGCGCCGATGTACGGGATGAGGAGGCGCCGCGTGAAGACGGACGTACGGGATGCGCGAGCGCTGGCGGAGGCGTGCCGGAGCGGGGTGTACCGGCTGGCGCACCGGCGGTCGGAGCAGCAGCGGCGAGTGACGGCCGGGCTGGTGGTGCGAGAGGCGCTGGTGAGAAGCCGGACGAGTTTCATCTCGGTGGTCCGGGCGCTTCTGGGCAAGGAGGGGCTGAGGGCGGCGAGCGGCTCGGCGGAGCACTTTCCGGAGCGGGTGTCGCGGCTGGAGATGCCGGGGCGGTTGCGGAGCGAGGTGGCGCCGCTGCTGGCCGCGATGGTGAAGGTAAACGAGCAGCTCGCCTGGTGCGACGCAGCGGTGGAGGAGGCGACGAAGAACGACCCGATGGTAGCGCTGCTGCGGACGGCGCCGAGGATCGGGCCGGTGACGGCGGCGGCGTTCCGGGCGGTGGTCGACAACGTGGAGCGCTTCCGCGGGCCACACCAGCTGGCGGCCTACCTCGGGCTGGTGCCGCGGGAGAAGAGCTCGGGCGAGACGCAGCACCGCGGGAGGATCACGCGGGCCGGGGACTCCCGGACGAGGTCCCTGCTCGTACAGGCGTCGCAGCGCATCCGCTACAGCAAGGTTCCCGAGACACTCGGGCTGCGGATGTGGGCGAAGCGAATCGAGGTGCGACGCGGGAAGGCGGTGGCGACGGTGGCGCTGGCACGCAAACTTGCCGGGATCCTCTTCGCGATGCTCCGCGACGGGACGCCATTTGACCCCGGCAAGCAGGCCGGCGTGCCTGCGGCACTGGCCGCATAGAAGGAGTGATGAGCCCGGCCTGGTGAACCGGGCGGTTGATTTCGAGGGTTCGAGTCTTGGTGAGCTGAGCGCGTGAATTTCCTTGGTCGAGGTCCACGACCGTCGGGTAGATGGCGCCGCTCACCATCGATTGGACATCAAGCGCCGGCGACACAGTCGCCACACGAGAGCGCGAATAGAAGGTTGACCGAACTCGAGAAGACCAACCGCACCGGGGACCCAGACAGGGCCGATTGACACCGGGGCGCCGCTTCATAGAAGGAAATTCAAACCGCCTTTCGAGTCGGGAAACCGCAGTTGCGAAAACTGGCTGCCCTGGGCAGGCGACCAATACCAGGACAGGGCGGGGCCTCACCGACGAGGGCGGGGAGGATTCAATCGGCGTAGACGGGGTCGGCGGCGTCGTAGCTCGGGCCGAGTTCGCTGAAGTCCGGCGGTGCCTGAGCTCCCGCCACCTGTGGCCCCCGCGAGTCGAGGC
>JALHTD010000464.1 GCA_022865555.1 Thermoanaerobaculaceae bacterium
CCACCTGCGCGATCTCCGGGATGTCCCAGTGGTAGCGGATGCGGCGCAGCATCTCGGCTGCGTACGGCCCCCACTCGTACCACTCGGTGTCGAAGGACAGCGGGCCCATGTCCACCTGGCCGCCGCGGCGGTTCGGTATGGCTCCCCCCGAGGACCCGTACGCCCCGAGTTTGGAGAGGCCCTTGAGGCCCCGCCCCGGCTTTTCGCCGCCCCCGTCCTTGGGCACCACCAGGACCGCGTCGGCGCCCTTGTCACCCAGCTTGAGCTTGGTGTCCGAGTCCTCACCCTGCCCGCTCTCCGAGGCGCCGCGGCTGGCCATCTTCTCTCCGGCCCCCTGGTCGGACGGTTTCTCGACGCGGAAGGCGGGCGGCGGCTCGAGCCGCAGCTCGGGAGTGTTGCCGTGCGAACCGGGGGTGAGGGCCGGGGCCCCGACGCCGCCGTGGGCGCGCCGGTCGAGGTCGGAGGCAGGGGCCTTGGGCCGCGACGACTTCTCCTGCTTCTGCTTCGGCGTCTCCACCATCTCGTAGAAGGGCGTGTTGTCCTCGGTCCTGAGCTTGGCCGCCAGCTTCTGGGACTGCATGAGCCCGAGCAGCAAGCTGTTCTCGCGCAGCTGCGAGAAGATCACGAAATGGAGGAGCAGAGAAGCCACCAGGGCGATCAGCATGGGGCGGTCGCGCAGCCGCACCGGGCGGGGGGACACGCGCTCGTCGAGGAGGAAGAGCACCGACCGGTCGTTCCCCTGCGGCCAGGGCGCCTCCTCCTCGTCCTTCTCCAGAAGCCTGTAGAGCCGCGAGGGAGCGGCCTGCAGCAACTCCAGTTCCTGCTCGAGGGAAGGCTCCCGGTCGGGTGCGCCGAACATATCGGGAAGAATGCTACAAGACCCGTGCCAATTTCGCACCTGCTGCGGCGGAACAGGGTCGGCCGGGCCGTCATCCCGCGGTGCCAACCTGTCCGGGTCGCCTCGGGGACCGCCGCCGGTTCGTTGACCACCGGTGCCGCGGTCAGCATAATCTCCCCGTGCATGCGATAAGGGCGTTCCTGGCGACCCCGGCCGGCCGCTTTGTCGGGATCTATTCGCTCGTCCTCAGCGTCTCGTTTCTGGTGCTGGCCTCCAAGCCCGTCAACGATCGGATCGTGAACCCCTACACCACCATGGTCGCCCATGAGGCCAGGTTGGTCCTGAACCTTTTCGGCGAGGGAGCGACCGTGTCGAAGCAGGTGCTCTCCTCACCCCGGTTCTCCGTGGCGATATTCAACGGCTGCAACGGCCTCGAAGCGATCCTCGTCTTCGTCTGCGGAGTCGTAGCGTTCCCGGCCCCGTGGCGCCGAAAGCTGACGGGGATCCTCCTTGGATTCCTGGCCATACAGGTGTTCAACGTGGTGCGAGTGGTCTCGCTGTTCTACGTCGGGGCCCTCAGGCCGCAGTGGTTTTCCGTCTCCCATGTGTTCGTCTGGCAGTCGCTCGTGATCCTCTTCGGTGTCGTGCTGTGGCTGGTCTGGGTGCACAGGTATGCCCTCGCAGACACCCGTCGTTGAGCTGCGCGTGTTCCTGAGGCGCCTCCCGCTGGCCCTCGTCGGCGCGGTGATCGTCTGGGCGCTCGCGACGCCGGCTTACAGCCGAATGCTGTGCACGAGTGCCCAGTTCCTTGCACGTCTCTTCGAGGTCCCACCGGCGTCCGCCGTCGTCGCACAGGGCCGCGACGCGCTGCTGGGCAGGACCGACATGCGCGCGGATTCGGGGTGGCTGAAGTACCCGCTCACCCAGATCCACTTCAACCTGGTGCCTTTCCTGGCCCTGGTGCTGGCGTTGCCCCACCCGCTGGCGGGTGGGGGCTGGCGGAGGCTGCTGCTGGCCCTCGCGATTCTCGCGGCCTCTCACGCGCTCTCACTGCTCTGGCAGCTCAAGTGCCTGGAGGCGTTCTCCATGGGACCGTGGAGCCGCGCCAACTACTCGGACGTGGCCCGCAACGTCTACGGCACGCTCCGGTACTTCTTCGACATCCCGGTGACGTTTGCGCTCCCGCTGCTGCTTTGGGTAGGTAGCTGTCCGCAAAAGGTCTTCGCTCTGGTGGGGCTCCCAGCCCCGCCCAGACGCTAACCCGGGGTGCGCCCGAGGGAGGCGCGCAGCTCCTCCGGCAGAACGGTCGGGCGGCCGCTGGTGCGGTCCACCGCCAGGTGGCGGGTTTCTCCCTCCGCCAGAACGGTCCCGTCCGGACCTTCCACCCTGTACTCAAACACGACGCGCCGGCTCGCGATCTCCCTTACACGCACCCAGACGGTGACCTGGTCGTCGTACCTGGCGGGGCGGCGATAGCGGCAGGTGAGCTCGCCCACCATCAGGAGCACGCCGCGACGCTCCCAGTCGGTGTAGGGCACTCCCACCGCGTGCGAGAGGGCTGTACGTGCGACCTCGAACCAGACCGGGTACACGGCGTGGTGAACCACACCCATCTGGTCGGTCTCGGCGTAGCGGGCGCGGACCGACACCGGGAAGAATGCGCCTGGCACGACGGCATTGTAGCCGCCAGAAGGAATGCTTCGTCCCCCGTAAGTCTTCCCCCGGGGTCGCGGGTGCCGTGCTAGGCTGTGCGGAGCACGAATGAGAACGCCCGATCCTCTGCTCCTGTGC
>JALHTD010000465.1 GCA_022865555.1 Thermoanaerobaculaceae bacterium
CCAGCAAAGGACCTGCTTGCCAGGCAGCTCAACCTCGGGCAGACGCTGGTCAACTACATCGGCCACGGCTCGAATCAGGTGTGGCACGGCAACCTGCTCACCACCGACGAGGCCCTCACCCTGCGCAACGACTGGTTCCCGTTTGTGGCGAGCATGACCTGCCTGAACGGCTACTTCCAGGCACCGTACGGAGACAGCCTGGCGGAGGCGCTGCTCAAGGCCCCATTCGGAGGCGCGGTCGCCGTCTGGGCCTCCTCGGGGCTCACCGAGGCAAAGGACCAGCTCCCGATCGACGAGGCGTTCGTGCGGCTGCTGTTCTCCGGTACCCCGATCACCCTCGGGGATGCAACCCTCGCCGCCAAGAAAGCCGCCTCCGACATGGACGTCCGCCGCACCTGGATCCTCTTCGGAGACCCGACCACCAGGCTCCGGCGTTGATGTTCCCGCTCTGTGGCCCGTCGAGGTATAGATTTTGAGCGCTGCGCCTCGGCCGCGCGATTCGGACAGCGTCAGGCAGAGGCGCCGAGGATGAGGCGCTGGAGCTTGATGTTGTCTTTGTGGCCCGTGAGGTTGGCCGTCACCTTCCCGCGCACCGGGTAGCCCAGCAGGTAGAAGTCTCCGATGACGTCGAGGATCTTGTGGCGGACGAACTCGTCCGGGAACCGCAACTCCGTGTTGATGACGCCGTCCTCCCCGACCAGGATGCAGTTGTCCAGGCGGCCGCCGGAGCCGAGTCCAAGCTCGTTCATCATCGGGAGATCGCGCATGAACCCGAACGTGCGCGCCGGCGCGATCTCCTTCTCGAACGCCCCGGGGGAGAGCGTGAAATCGTAGAACTGCTCGCCGAGCGGCGGCGGGTAGTGCAAGCGGTAGGACACCGAGAACGCGCCGGCCGGCTCGATCGCCAGGCTCTTTTCCCCGTCCCCGGTCACCTCGTAGCGCCTGTCGATCACGACCTCCCGGCGCGGGGCGCTCTGATCCTCGATGCCGACCTCCTTCAGGCGCTCGCAGAAGGAGAGAGCCGAGCCGTCCAGCACCGGGATCTCCCCGTGGACCTTGACGAGCAAGTTGGTGATCCCGAGCGCGTGGAGTGCGGACAGCAGGTGCTCCACGGTGCGGATGCTCTCACCCTCCCGCGAGAGTGTGGTTGCGTATTCGGTCTCGGCCACGGAGTCGAGGTGGGCGGGAATCTGTATGCCCTTTGGCAGCGTGAGGAAGTGGATGCCCGAGTTGGGCGGCAGCGGCTGCATCGCCATCCCGGTCTGGCTCCCCGAGTGGAGGCCCAGTCCGTAGATCACCGTGCTTTCGCGGATCGTGCGCTGCGGGGTGTCGGTCACCTGCAGCAGCGCCAGCCCCGGCGGAGGCAGGTACTGGCGCGGCGCCTCCTTGCCCTTCCCGAGCTCGAGGTGAGCGGCCGCTTCGCCGCCCGCGCGGGTCTTCCTCGCGGCCAGCGCCCCGTTGAGCGCCTCGAGAACCTTGTTGTAGGCGAGGGGCTTCTCCAGGTAGTCGTACGCGCCCATCTTGATGGAGGTGACCGCGGTGGGGGCGGTCCCGTGGCCGGAGATCATGATCACCGCCGCGTCGGGGTCCATCTCCCGCAGCGTCTTGAGCGTCTCGAGGCCGTCGCGGTCGGGGAGCCAGATGTCGAGAAACACCACCGCGGGCCGCCGCTTGCGGTAGAGCTGCAGAGCCTCCTCGCCGCTACGGGTGGTGACCGTCCGAAACCCTTCGTCCTCGAGCACGTGGGAGAGGGTCGTCAGGATCCCCTGCTCGTCGTCCACGATGAGAACCAGCGGCTTCATGCCCCAAGAGTGTGCGGTCTCGAGGGCCTGTGGTCAAGCCGAGCCGCCCCGCCGCCACAACCCGCTGCCGGTCCGGACGTACCATAAGGTGATGGCCGGGGTGGCGAAGACGGGCGGGCAAGCGCGATGGGGTTCTCGTCGGGTCACGACGGGAGCCTGCCTCGTGATGGCCGGCACTGTGCTGGCCCGAGCGGGCGTGGCGGCCACGGTGACCGGGGAGGGAGCCATGCATCACCAACACCCCGCGTCTGCGGTCCCGGCGGTACCGTCGCAAGCCGCGGCGACGGTGAATCTGCCGCAAACCGCGGACGCCTGGAGGCGGCCCAAGGCGCTGCGGAGGATCGAGGCGGCCGGGATCTTCGAGTACATGGACGGGGCAGGGGAGCTCTACCTCGCCTACCGCTTCGACCACCTGGACGTGGTCGAGTACGCCTCTCCGGCCGACGGCGAGATCCTGGTGGAGCTGTACTGGATGCGGACCTCCGACGACGCGTACGGCCTGCTCTCCGGGGACTGGGGCGGCGAGCCGGTGGTGCTCAAGGAGGCGGGTCCCCCCGGCGGACCGCGCGCCCTCTACGGGGCCGGGTTGCTGCGCATCTGGTCGGGCGACCTCTACGCACGGGTCATGGCGACGCGCGAGAGCGAGGCATCAAGAGCCGCGGTGCTGGCGATCGGGCGTGCGATCGTTGCCGGCCGTCCCGACCCGCCCCCGCCGCGTCTTGTCACGCACCTGCCGCAGACTGCGGCGGCGCTGACGCTGCGCCGCGACCGCATCTGCTTCCTGCGCTCCCATCTCGTGCTCAACTCGGTCTACTTCGTGAGCCAGAAGGACATCCTGAATCTCGGCAAGAACGTGGAGGCGGTGACGGCTCGCTACGGCAAGGCGCGCCTCCTGCTCGTGCGCTACCCGAACGCGGGCGTCGGCCGCACCGCGTTCGAGCGCTTCCGCACGACGTATCTCCCGGAGGCCGGCACCGGCGAGGGCGGTGCTGCCCGCATCGAGGACGGCTGGGCGGGGTTCCGCCTCTCGGGGCGCAGTCTCGCGGTCGTTTTCGAGGCCGCCGACCGTGAGGCGGTGACCTCGCTCATCGCAACCGGAGTGCACGCCCTCGAGACCCTGGAGGCTTCCCATGAGTGAGAGGCGACCGGTGACGCGGCGTGACTTCGTGCGCGGGACTGCAGGGGCTGCCATGGGCGTGTCGCTTTTCGGCGTCGGGTGGGCGGAGCAGGCGACCCGCGAGCCGCGCTCCGCCACCGTGACCCTGGTGCGCGACCAGCGCGCGCTCTCGGCCAGCCACGAAGTGGACGTCGCCGTGCTCAAAGAGATGCTCGCGGAGACGGTCACTCGCGTTACCGGGAAGGCGAACGCGCGCGATGCCTGGCGCGCGCTGGTGACGCCCGAGGACGTCGTCGGCCTGGTGCCGACCCCGCACCTCAACCCCACCCACGACGAGGTCGTCGCGGCGGTGCGAACGGCGCTCGTGGACGCGGGCATCCCGGCCGACCGCATCCGTCTGGCCCAGGGGGGCCCGGGCAAGGCCGAGGCATGCACCGCGCTCATCTCGCTGCCCGCCCTGAAGGCGCACTGGCTCACCGGCATCGGCACGGTGCTCAAGAACTACATCATGTACTCGGGACACCCCTCGCACTACCACGACGACAACAACGACCGCCTCGGCGAGATCTGGCTGCTGCCCCACGTCAAGGGGAAGACTCGCCTGGTGCTCGTGGACGCCCTGCGCCCGCTGTGCGACAAGGGGCCGCAGCCCGACCCGCGCTACCTGTGGGACTACAAGGGGCTGATCGCAGGCACCGATCCGGTCGCCGTGGAGGCGATCTGCCTGAAGATCATCACCGCCAAGCGCGAGGCGCTGCGGGGGGAACCGTGGCCACTCTCGCCGCCCCCGCTGTGCGTGCAGATGGCCGACAAGAGGTACGGCCTGGGCACCTGCAAGATGGACGAGATCAGGCTCGAGCGCGCAGGCTGGGCGAAGGGCGCGCTGGTCTAAGGCAACAAGACCGTTGAACCGGTCGTCCTTCGCGCCTCCAGATCCCGGTGCGCCTGCGCGGCCTCCGCCAGCGGGTACGTCTGTCGGATCTCGATCCTCACCGCGCCCGAGCGCACCACCCCGAAGAGCTCGGCGGCCGTTGCGAGCAGGTCCTCGCGGCGGGCCGTGTAGGTCATCAGCGTCGGCCGCGTGAGAAAGAGCGAACCTTTGGCCGCAAGCACCAGCGGCGAGAACGGCGGCACCGGACCGGAGCTGTTCCCGTACGACACCATCATGCCGAGCGGCTGCAGGCAGTCGAGGGAGCCCTCGAAGGTGTCCTTCCCCACCGAGTCGTAGACCACGCGCACGCCCCGGCCGCCGGTGATCTCCCGCACGCGCGCGACGAACTCCTCGCGCGAGGTGACGATCGGGTGGTCGCAGCCGTGCTCGCGCGCGAGTGTTGCCTTTGCCTCGGTGGAGACCGTGCCGATCACCGTCGCCCCCAGGTGCTTCGCCCACTGGCAGGCGATCAACCCCACCCCGCCGGCCGCGGCGTGGACCAGGACCAGGTCCCCGGGCTCGACCCGGCACGTCCGCCGCAGAAGGTACTGGGCGGTCATCCCCTTGAGCATCATCGCTGCCGCCGCGCGGTCACTGATATCCGGAGGCAGCGGCACGAGGCGGTCGGCCCGTATCAGGCGCGCCTGAGCGTAGGCGCCGATCGGGCCCGCGTAGGCCACCCGGTCCCCCGGCCTCACCTCGGTCACGCCCGGGCCGATTTCCTCCACCACGCCGGCGGCCTCCGAGCCCAGCACCGCGGGGAGCGCCAACGGGTAGAGGCCGGCCCGGTGGTAGGTGTCGAGGAAGTTCAGGCCCACGGCGGTGTGGCGCAGGCGCGCCTCGCCCGGACCGGCGTGACCGACCTCGACCCCTTCCCAGCGCAGAACCTCGGGCCCGCCGGTTTCGTGGATGCGGATCGCCATGATCATCGCAGTCACCTCACGGCAACGCGGAAGCGAGATTCGCGGTCACGCCGTCCTGCCGGAGTGAGCGGCCCGGCGACCGACAAGGCGCCGGGCAGTATCGTGAAGGTGGCGCTGCCGGAGGGGTAGGTCTCCCCGTCCACGTCGACGACGGGCAGCGGCGCCAGCGGCTCCAGGCGCACCTCCCGCCCCTGTCGGTAGCGCACCGGCCGCGCGCCCAGGTGCCGCCCCAGGTAGAGCTGCGGCAGCCGGCGAATCAGCTCCCAGCCCGCCACCTCACCGACCAGAACGAGATCGAAGAGGCCATCGTCGGGGCGCGCCTGTGGCGCGACGCGCATACCCTTCCCGAACGTGGTGCCATTAGCCACGGCGAGCACGAAGAGCGGGCCCTCGTACCACGCCTCGCCATCGACGGCCACCCGCACCGGCGCGCACCGGTAGCGGCGCAGCGCCGCGAGGGTGGCGCGCAGGAACGCGGTGCGCCCTCGCCTCGGGATCGCGTTGACGGTCTCGTCCACCAGCCCGCCGATACCCGCCGAGGCGATGTTGATGAAGAAGAAGCCGCCCCCCTCGCCCTCGCAGCGTCCCGCGTCCATGGGCATCGGAGGGCCGAGCAGCGCACGCCGCAACGCCTCGGAGGGATCCCGAGGGATGCGCAGCGCCCGTGCCAGGTCCGAGCCTGTCCCGGCCGGAACGATGCCCAGTGTGACCTTTGCTTCGCCTTCGAGCAGCACGTTGGCCGCCAGGTGCGCGGTGCCGTCGCCGCCCACCGCGACGACGCGCTCACACCCCGCGGCCACGGCGTGCCGCACCGCACGCCGGGACTCCTCGGCGTCCATCGGGGTCACCACCCGGAAAGGCGCCAGACGCTCGGCCTGCAGGCGCAGGCGCTCCCAGAACCGGCCGGCACGGCCGCCCCCGGCGGCAGGGTTGACCAGCACGAAAGTTGGACTCACACCGCCTCCGGGGGCAACCAGTTGGCCACCGCGCGCTCCAGCCGCTTGATCTCGCCGTTCCAGTGCGAGACCGACCACCCCGCGGCGCGGCGCAGCAGCGGCCGCAGCTTCGGCGCGATCTCCATGCAGAGGCGCGGCTGCCACATCCCGAGCCGCACCCGGCGCAGCAGCAGGTCCTCCAGGTGCA
>JALHTD010000001.1 GCA_022865555.1 Thermoanaerobaculaceae bacterium
CCGGCGACCCGTACGACGTCGAGGCCTGGGCCTTCGACCGTCAGCTGGGTGGGTTCGTCCCCAGAGCCGGGGGTTCGGGCTCGTGACGAACAGCAAGAGAGAGAGCGTGGCCGAGGCTCACGGGGGGCACCTGGCGCACCACTTCGACACCGCCGAGCAGCAGTTCGAGTCGGGCAAGCTCGGGATGTGGATCTTCCTGGCCACCGAGATCCTCCTCTTTGGGGGCCTCTTCTGCGCGTACGCCGTCTACCGCTCCAGCCACCCCGAGATCTTCCTGTATGCCCACCGGTACCTGGACAAGACCCTCGGCGCGATCAACACGGCGGTACTGATCTGCTCGAGCTTCACGATGGCGTGGGCGGTGCGCTGTGCACAGCTCGGCCGGAGGAAGGCGCTGGTGCGCCTGCTCGCGGCAACAATTGCGCTGGCCGGTTGCTTCCTCGGGATCAAGTACGTCGAGTACGAGCACAAGTGGAAGGAGGGGCTGCTCTGGGGCAAGCGCTTCCACGCCAAGCTCGAGCAACCTGCAGCACCGGCTGTCGCGCCGCTGGTCCCGACACCTTCCGTCAACCCCGAGGAGCGCTCCCTGATCGCGCCCGCCGCCGAGGGACCGAAGGGGCTCGCGAAGCCCGGGCAGCGGCCGCTCTGGGAGACTGGGACCGGAGGCCCCCCGAAAAACCTGCAGACCTTCTTCGCCGTCTACTTCACGATGACAGGGCTGCACGGCATCCACGTCATCGCTGGGATGGTCGTCCTGACCCTGATGCTGCTCAGGGCGAGGAGGGGGGAGTTCGGTCCCGCCTACTTCACGCCCGTGGACCTGGCGGGGCTGTACTGGCACCTCGTGGATCTGATCTGGATCTACCTGTTCCCGCTACTGTACTTGATCCGCTGAGAGGTGAACGATGGCTGAGACGACTCACGCAGAGGCGCGGGCGAGCGACCACCCGACCGTCGGGCACGTCGTGCCGTTTCGGGTGCTGGCCACGGTCTGGCTTGCCCTGCTGGCGCTCACCGTGGTCACGGTGGAGGTGGCAGGGGTGGACATCGGCAACTTCAATCTGGGTGTTGCAATGGCGATCGCCACCGTCAAGGCCACGCTCGTCCTGCTCTACTTCATGCACATGCGCTACGACCGCCCGATGAACGCGATTGTGTTCGTCGCGGCGCTGCTCTTTGTGGCTCTCTTCGTCTACATCGCGCTCCTGGACACGCGGGCGTACGAGCCCGACCTAATCCCGGGCTACGCGCCGGGGATAACGAGATGAGCGAACGCGCCGCTCCACCCGACGACCGCGCGGCACCTGCCCCGATCGGGGCCGGCCTGCTTGGAATGAAGTTGCTGGTTCTGGCGCTCTCCATGCTCTTCGCCGCTTCCATCATGGGGTACCTGGTGATCCGCTCCAGGGCGGCGGTCTGGCCGCCGCCCGGGATGCCGCAGCTCCCATCTGCCTTGTGGATCAGCACCGTGATCATCGTGATCTCGAGCTTCACGATGCAGGCCGCCGTTCGCGCCGCGAAGGGTGGCCGCCAGCGCGCGCTCAGGGTTGGGATGCTGCTGACCACGCTCCTGGGCGTGGCGTTTCTCATCTCGCAGACGCTCAATTGGTTCGCGCTGGTGGCCGCGAACCTCACGGCCAGGACCAACCTCTACGGTTTCACGTTCTACATGCTCACCGGCCTGCACGCGGCCCACGTCGTGGGTGGGGTGATACCGCTCGCGGTCGTGACGGCTCGGGCCTGGCGCGGCCGCTACACGGCCGCCTTCCACCCTGGCGTTCAGTACTGCGCGGTGTACTGGCACTTCCTTGCAGCTGTGTGGCTGGTGCTCTTCACGCTGCTCGTAATCGTCGCCTGAGCGTGGACGTGCGCCGCGGATAGCGGACCATCTGCGTTGTCGGGCTTCGGCGGGTCTTACAGGCGGGGGACCCGCACGCACTCCGCCAGACCACCCGCGTGCTTTCGGCCCCGACGCCCCCCGCTCGCCGGTCCTCACATAGCCTTCGGCTATGCTTCGTTCGAACGCCTTGCGCTCCTTGCATCTGGCTCCACGGCGGCGGCGCGGCTACACGCCGTTCGCGGCAGTCCCGCGCAGGCGCTACGAAGGTTTGAGCCCCTGTTGCTTCGGACGACGGACCAC
>JALHTD010000466.1 GCA_022865555.1 Thermoanaerobaculaceae bacterium
CAAACAGGACCAGTTCGTCTCCCTGGTGGACCGCGTTTTTCACTGGCTCGGCCAGAACTGGCGACAGGCCGCGACAGGCCTCGGCGGGGTGCTGGCGGTTGCCCTCGTGTGGTGGGGGGTCACGGCGGTGCTCGGGAGCCGGAGCGATGCGGCCGCCCAGGCGATGGCGCAGGCGCTGGAGACCTATGGGGCACCGGTAGGCGCCGCGGCGCCGCCCGAGGCCACCGTCAAGTTCGCCACAGACCCCGAGCGGCTGGCCGCGTCGGAGAAGGCCTTCCAGGCGGTGAAGTCGCGCTACTGGCTGACTCCCCAGGCGCGCGTGGCAACGCTCTTCCTCGCGCGCATCGCGGCGGACCGCGGCGACCAGGCTCAGGCGATCAAGCTCCTGGGCGAGATCACCTCTCGGCGCAGCGGAGACCCGGTCGTGAGGCTTGCCATGCTCGATCTGATCCGCCTCCGTCTGGCCAAGGGCGAGGGGATGCAGCTCGTTCCCGAGCTGGAGGGCATGGCATCGGGCAAGGACCCACGCCTGCCCCGCGATGCGGCGCTCTTCCAGCTCGCGCGTGTGTGGGAGCGCGAGGGCAAGCCGGAGGAGGCCAGCAAGCTCTATCGAAAGCTGGTCGAGGAGTTCCCGGATTCCCCCTACCGCTCCGAGGCGCAACAGCACCTCGCCTCGGGAAGCTAAAAAGGCGCGGCACGGTCGGTGTCGTCCTCCGCTCTGGGTGGCGCCCCACCGCCGGCCCCGCGCGCCGGGTGGTCCGCTCCGGAGGAGGCAGCGTGAACTTCGTCGAGATCATCGCCAAGAAGCGTGACGGGCTCGAGCTGTCCGCAGCGGAGATCGGGGCTTTCGTGCAGGGCGCCAGCAACGGTCACGTCGGCGACGAGCAGCTGGCCGCAATGCTCATGGCGATCTGCATCCGCGGCGCAAGCGCGGGCGAGACCCAGGTGCTCGTCGAGGCGATGCGCGACTCCGGCTCCCGGTGGCGGGTGGGTGAGAGCTTTCCCGAGGCAGTTGACAAGCACTCTACCGGGGGGGTCGGGGACACGGTCTCGCTGGTTTTCGCACCGCTGGTAGCCTCCTGCGGAGTACCCGTGGTGATGATGGCCGGGGCAGGGCTCGGCCACACCCAGGGGACGCTGGACAAGCTCGCCGCCATCCCGGGCTTCCGCCCCGCCGGGAACCGCGCGCGGGCGACCGAGCTCCTCGCCGCGTGCGGGGTTTGCTTCGCCGCCCAGAGCGACGAGATAGCCCCTGCCGACAAGAAGCTCTACCTGCTGCGCGACCTCACCGGTACGGTACCCTCCCTGCCGCTCGTCGTCGCCTCGATCATGTCCAAGAAGCTCGCGGTCGGGGCCAACCGCCTGGTCCTGGACGTCAAGTGCGGATCCGGGGCGTTCTTCAAGAGCGTGCAGGCCGCACGAGAGCTCGCCACCGCCCTTGTCAGCGTGGCCCGGGGGGCCGGCGTCGAGGTCAGGGCCATGATCTCCGACATGAGCGAGCCGGCCAGGGTGTCCACCTTGGACTGGATGATGTTGAAGGAATCGGCATTCCGGTTCTCTGAGAGCAGTTTCTGCCACAGGGTAGTCTCCCACTGCATGCCCTCGATTCCAAAGTA
>JALHTD010000467.1 GCA_022865555.1 Thermoanaerobaculaceae bacterium
CGAGGTCAAATCCGGTACCCGTGTTAAGGAGGAGCACCTCCCCGATGCGGCCGTGCAGCGCTACGTCGTGGAGGGCGGCGGCCTCGCCGTCGCCCGGGTATTCCTCATGCACCTGCACCCCGCCTGCACCTTCCCCGACCTCTCGGACCTGTTCAGCCTGGAAGACCTGAGCCCCCAGGTCGCGGAGGTCCTGGGGTCCGTGGGCGCGGAGCTGGACGACTTCCTGCGGCTGCTCGAGGAACCCGCGGAGCCGAGCGTGCCGGTGGGGCCGCAGTGCACCGCGCCGTACGAGTGCGAGTTCAAGGCCTACTGCTGGCGGCACGTTCCGGAAGTGTCGGTGTTCAACGTCCCGCGCCTGGGCTCCGAGGCCAGGGCTGAGCTTTCGGCGCGCGGCATCCTATCCATCGAAAGCATACCCCCCGGCTACCCGCTGCCGCCCAGCTCGCGCCGGTTCGTGGACCTGTACCTGGGCGGGCGGGCGCAGGTCGACTGGGAGGCGATCCGCGGGGAGCTGGCGGCGCTGGAGTTCCCGCTGCACTTCCTGGACTTCGAGACCGACAACCCGGCGGTGCCGCACTTCGCGGGGATGCGGCCATATCAAAGGTTTCCCTTCCAGTTCAGCTGCCACGTGCTGCAGGCCGACGGCGGCCTCCAGCACTGCGAGTACCTGCACGATGAGCCCTCCGACCCCCGGCCGCCCCTGGCGCACATCCTGGGCGGAGCGCTGGGCGCCAAGGGCACGGTGGTGGCCTACAACGCAGGCTTCGAGAAAGGCGTGCTCGAGGAGCTGGCCGACTTCCTGGGCCCGGGACCGCTCGCCTCGGCGCTCGCCTCGGCGGCCGGCAGGCTGTGGGACCTGCTCGCCATCTTCCGGGAGCATTACCTGGACCCGGCCTTTGGCGGCTCCAACTCCCTGAAGAGCGTGCTGCCCGCGCTGCTGCCCGCTTTCAGCTACGCGGGAATGGAGGTGGCCGGCGGCGAGGAGGCCCAGGCGGCCTGGGAACGCCTGCTGGCCCTGCCGCGGGGGGCGGAGAAGCTCCGGCTGGAGGCGGCCCTGCGCGCCTACTGCCGCCAGGACACCCTGGCCATGGAGGAGATCTACCGCCACCTGCGCGACCGGGCGGCTCGCCGCGGGGTGCCTCCGGCCTGAGGCGGCTCCCGCCGGAGGCGCCTGTGGTTGTATGGGGACAGGCTTCGGGATAGTGTGGGAGCCAGGATGAAACCCTTGCTGTATTGGTACTCCGGCACCGGCAATTCCCTGTGGGCGGCCCGCACCCTGGCCGAGGAGCTGGGCGGCGCGGAGCTGGTCGCGATGAAGCGGGCCATCGAGGCGCCCGCGGCGGCGGGACCTGAGGGGACAACCGGCGGTCGGATGGCGGGCCTGGTGTTTCCAGTGCATATCTGGGGCGTCCCGCACCCGGTGCTGGAGTTCGTGCGCTGTCTGTCGGCCGCAGCCGGGGCGCCGGGCGGCGGCGCGGGGGTCCGCTGGTTCGCTGTAGCCGTCAATGCCGGCCAGGTCGCTCGCAGCCTGGTGCAGTTGCGGCGGCACCTGGCGCGCCGGGGACTGGAGCTGGAGTCCGGCTTCGCCCTGACCCTGCCCTCCAACTACGCCCCCTGGGGCGGTCCGGGGTCGGCCGAGGAGCAGGCGCGGC
>JALHTD010000468.1 GCA_022865555.1 Thermoanaerobaculaceae bacterium
GAGCTTTTGTCCTTCGATGGTGCTGCGTTCCGGGACGCTGATCACGACGTCCTTGACGATCGTTACCCCGTCCAGCGCGATCCGTTGGGCCAGGTCCTCGGAGGGTCCGAGCAGGCGCACGACCATGAAGCCGGCGCCGATCACGACGAGCAATGAGGCGGCGATCAGCCAGAAGGGACGCAGCCCCGCCGAGCGCGGCGGCATGGCACGGACGTTCTCCGGCTCCAGCCCCGTGCCGCCGACCTGCAGGATCTCCGGGATCTCGGCCTTGATGCGGTCCGCGAGGCCTCCGGGCGGCTCGGGCGTGCCTCGTGCCGAGAGCAGGCGCTCGATCGCCTTGTTGGTGAGCTTCTTCATGGTAAGACCTCCTGGAGGTTGGCGGCCAGCAGCCGGAAGGCACGCTTGAGGCGCTTGCGCACCGCCACCTCGCTGATCCCCTCGGCGTGGGCGATCTCCGCAACCGGCGCCTCGCCCCAGTAGCGCGCGGTGACCGTGAAGCGCAGCTCCCCGGGCAGCCCGAGAACCGCCCTGCGCAGTCGCTCGGCGGTCTGCTCGGCGATGACCTCGTCGTCCTGGGGCGGGCTGCCGTCTCGCAGCGCGTTCCCGTGCTCCTCGTCAAGCGGAACCACCGCGTGAGGCCGCCGAACGTGGTTCAGGAAGGCGTTGGTCGCGATGCGGTAGAGCCAGGTGGAGAACTGCGACCTCCCGTCGAACGAGGGGAGGGCGGCCCAGGCGCGGCGGTAGGTCTCCTGCGTAAGGTCGGCGGCGAGGTCGGGGTCGCCGGAAAGCCTGCACAGGAGCGCGAACACCCTGCGATAGGTCCGGTCGACCAGGGCTTCCGCCGCCTCGCGGTCGCCCCCCGCGAGGGAAGCCAGCAGAAGCTTCTCCTCGGCCGGCTCCACCTTTCGCGCCTCCTGTCCGCCCGCCGATGGCCGCGGCAGCGCAAGAACGGTTCCCATGCCATTTAGACACAACCGGCCCCGAAAAGAAAACCGGCGCCGGTTGGCAGGCAAGAGGCAGCAGGCAATAGGCAACCAAAGCAGACACGCAAGGCGGGAGGATGGAAGAGGCGAGGGCGCCGGTCACGGTGACCGGCGCCCCTGAGTCTCGGCTCACGCCGGGTTCGCGACCATCCGGACATCGGCCACGGTGCCATCGGGCCGTACGCTGAAGGTGAGCGACAACCTGCCGCCCACGGCCACATGCTTCTCGAGGCATTCCCTCGTCTCGGCGAGATGGGCGCGCAGCACGCGCTCGGCCGCGGCGCGGGGGAGGGCTCCGCTCGCGGTCACCGCAACGATCCTAGGGTGGCCGCCGGCAAGCTCGACCGTGACCTTGATCTGGGAACTCGCGGGTGCGGCGGGGAAGTGCCAGCCGCGCGCGGCCTGCTGCAGCGTGACCCACTCCGGGGCGGTCGGCGAGACGCGGGGCTCGCGCTCCTGATTCGGCTTGGTGGCATCAACAGCCTCGGAAACCTCCAGGGCGTCCCGCGACACGATCGGTAGGCCGCCCATGACGCCACCCTCCACACCGCCGGCGACGCCCATGACCTGGTTGGAGGGCGCGTACGCCATCTTCGTCGCCTGGCCACCGACCGCCAGGTCGGAGACCCCCTGGGGCAGCGGCAGCGGCTGGGTGACGGTCTCGACCCTCCCGTCGGTGTTGCGCACAACGGTGTCGATGGCCACGAACGAGGTGTAGTCGGTGAGCAGGTTGTACGTGAGGCCCAGGCTGGTGATCTCCTTCCCCCGCTCGTCGTCGCGTTGCAGCTTCGCGTAGTCGCCGAGCACCGCGATGCGGTGCCGCGCCCACAGGTAGCGCAGCGCCGCGTTGCTGCGGGCAGCGTTCGCGTGGCGGACGTTGAACGTCTCGAAGTACGGACCGGTTCCGGTCAGCCCGCGAACCGTGATGTGGCCCGATGGCTGCCCGCGCCACTTGCCGAACACGATCACCGGCCGCTCCGCCAGGACGTCGGGGACCGCAGGCGGTTCCACGTCGTACGCGTCGAACACGCCGAAGTCGAGCCTCACCTGCGTCAGCACCGGCGAGGCCACGTACTCGCGGAACCTCTCCGCCCGCGCTGCTGCCTCCTCGGGCTTGGTAACCACGAACGGCTCGCCCATGCCTGCCCGCGCGATCCCCTCGATCAGGAAGCGGTTGACGCCCGTCCCGATCCCGAAGGCGAACACGTTGCACCTGTCCAGGCTGCCGCGGATGAGGTCGAACGCCTCCTTCTCCACGGCCACGTAGCCGTCGGTGGCGATCACCACGGTGCGCGAGACGCCCTCGGTGCGGGGGAGGGCGAGTGCGCGCCGCAGGGCGGGCAGGAGCTCGGTGCCGCCCCCGCCCTGCTGCTGCTCGATGATGTTGATGGCGCGGGCGACGTTCTCGGGTGTGGCCGGCAGCGACCTCTCCGACATCACGCTCGAGCCGCCGGCGAACAGAAGCACGTTGAAGGTGTCGGTGGGCCGCAGATGGCCGATGAGGTCGGCGAGCAGCTTCTTTGAGACCTCGAGGGGGTAGCCGTGCATGGAGCCCGAGACATCCACGATGAAGATGTACTCGCGCGGAGGGATCTGCTGGATGGCCACCCGCTTCGGAGGCTGGACCATGAGGAGGAAGAACCTCTCGCCCTTGTCCTGGTAGAGGAGCAGACCCGACTCGACCTGCGAGCCGGCCAGCCCGTACCGAAGGATGAAGTCTCGGTTGCCGCCCTGCTTCTCCGAGGGATCGAGGGTGACGGTCGCGGAGCTCGGGCCGCCGTAGGAGACCGAGGTCTTGTGCGATGCGCACGAAACCTTCTGGATGGGCATCCCGGCGGCGAGGGTGACCTTGATGTCGAACTCGTACGCGGGAGCCTCGCCCTGGTGGTGGTAGGGGTTCTCGACCCAGCGCTCCGTGTCCGGCGCTCCGGCGGCGGGCTGGTTGGAGTAGCGCGGGCCGACGACCGTCGGGTAGACGAACTCGTAGACAGCCTCCGTCGGGACGAGCAGTTCGGTGTAGGCAAGCTTCACCTTGATCTCGTCGCCGGGCATGATGTTGGCGACGTTCATCTGGAACACGTTGGGACGCTGCTGCTCCAGCAGGCTCGCGGTGCGGCCCTGCGCTCGCGCCTGCTCGTACTCGGCGCGGGCCTGCTGGCGCTCCCTCACGACCGCGTTGATGGTCCTGGTGCCGATGGTCATCGTCATGGCGTAGACCGCCGCGCGCGTCGAGCCCGGGAAAACGTAGATCGCCTCGAGGGCGCGTTTCCCTTCGTTCCTGTAGACCTGCGTGACGGTGACGTCGGCGATCACGCCGGCGATGCGAACCTCGGCGGTGGTCGCCTTGAGCGGGAGCCGGTCGACCTGGGGGTCGTCGCTTCTCACGAAGAAGTAGGGAGAGAGAGTCCTGTCCGGGCACTCGGGCTGCTGCGCGAGAGTCGCCGGGGCCGCCAGCAGCGCGGCCAGCAGCAGGGCCGTGAAAGCGGCCGGGACAGCGAGCCGGCCGCTCGGTGCGATGGGACCTCTGGCGTGACGCATGGACGCCTCCTTTCGAAGAGCCTTGGCGTTGGGATTGGCGGAATCGCCGTTCATGCCCCTTGGACCCCGCACGTCACAAAAAAGTAACCGCGAGCCAAATCCGCGGGTCAGGTGACTTGTGTCACTGAAAGCATCCTCCGGCCGCACCAGGATGACTGCATCGGAGGTACACGACCATGATCAGAGGACAGATGGGCACGGTGTTGGAGACCACGCGGCGGACGCGCAGGCTGCATCTGTTGGCGCTCGCCGTCCTGTTTGGCGCTCTCCTGGCAGTCGGTCCCAGCCTGCCGGCCAGGGCCGACGTCGGCATGGGCGGGGGAGGCGGCGGTCAGCACTTTGACTTCGTCGGCCAGGTCGAGAGCCTGCCCCCATCGGGGCTGATCGGGGACTGGACCGTGGGCGGCAAGACCGTTCACGTCACCTCGGACACCAAGGTCCGCCAGGACCACGGGTCCGTCGAAGTCAGTTCGACCGTTGCGGCGGAGGGCGCCCTGCAGGGCGACGGCTCGATCAACGCCACAAAGATCGAGGTCATGAAACAGCCGCATGAGAAGAAGAAGACCGTGTCGTTCTGCGGGATCGTCGAAGGTCTGCCCGATCCCCCTCCTGTCGGCGACTGGCAGGTCAGCGGCGTACTCGTGCACGTCAGCGCCACCACGACGATCGACGAGACCAAGGGCACGGTCGCGCTGCAGGTCCCCGTACGTGTGAAGGGTGAGGTGCAAGCCGATCTCTCGGTCAACGCGACCGAGATCGTCGTGAAGGAAGCAATGTGCGGGGGGTTCAACCAGCCGACCTCGATGACGTTCTCGGTGCTGCACCTCAAGCCGACCGCGGACTC
Organism: Thermoanaerobaculaceae bacterium; assembly: GCA_022865555.1. Taxonomy (GTDB): domain Bacteria; phylum Acidobacteriota; class Thermoanaerobaculia; order Thermoanaerobaculales; family Thermoanaerobaculaceae; genus RBG-13-68-16. Next base: position 4,366 of record JALHTD010000468.1, read on the forward strand.
CCCGGAGGGCGCGGAAGGCGTGGTCATCACCCGCGCGCTCACCTTTGGCGACGGCAGCGTGCGCAAGGACCTCAAGGTGGCCGTCGAGCACCTGCTGCCGGGGACGGCCTACGACGTGATGATCGACTCGTTCAACGCGGGCCCGATCATGACCAACGACGAGGGCGAGGGTCATCTGTTCCTGTCCACTGCGGACATCCCCGGCGCGGAGCCGCTGCCGAGCGAGCTCCAGGACTTCGACGCGCTCCAGCAGGTGGACGTGAACGCGTCCGGTGGTGTCGTGATGCTGACCGGGTTGTTCGCGGACGCGAAGAAGGTCGTCCGCGACCACCCGGGCCCGGACTACCTGGCGGTCGCGATCCTGAAGGACGACGCGTCGACGGTTCTGGGCATGGCCGCCGCGGCTGTCAAGAACGATGAACAGGAGCTCGTGCTCTCGGTCTGGGGCCTCAAGCCGGGCGAGACTTACACGCTGGTGGTCGACACAAACACCGTGGGCGAGCTTACCGCCTCGGAGCACGGCCGCATCCAGGCCGAGTACTCGACCAAGGCCACGGACCACGATCTCCCGCTGCCGGACGCCCTCAACCCTGTGAGCGGGCTCTTCAGCGTTGAACTGCTGGATTCGGGCGACACCATCGTGCTGTCAGGGGAGTTCCAGACGGTGGTCAAGCCGGAGTTGGCGATCTTGAAGAAGCTCCTGAAGCGGAGGCTACACCGCTAGCCGCCGAGCTGGTCTCCATGCAACAAGGGGCGCCCCCGCCGTGTGCGGGGGCGCCTTCTTTCCAGCCGGCTTGGCGGAGACGATCGCTACTTCTTCGCTGGGCCAGGCGGAGGTCGCAGCAGCAGCTCGCGTCCAGCCGGCGCAAGCCAGGCCACCAGCAGGTCGCGCACCTGCGCGGCCTGGTCGGCCTTCGCCGTGCGCTCGGCGAGCTCGATGCGCCGAACCACGTGCACCTTCCCGTCTTCGCCTTGCCTCGCGCTGACCTCCACGAGCCCCAGCGGGTTGCTCACGCGCGCCGGCGGTGGCAGTGCCGCCACGGTCCATCCCCCGGGCAGGGTGAGCGTGACGTCCACGGTCTCGCTGCCGGGTCCCGGCAGCGCAATCGGCGCGAGGCGTCCTGCGGCCGGAAGCGGCGGCAGTTCCTTATCGACGCCGCCAGGCACACTCGGCGTGGCGAACCTGACCAGGCCGAGGTCGCTCTTCTCGGGCAGCTTGCCCTCGAAGCCCACCTCGAGCGTGGCCCGCAGGCGCGCCAGGGAGGTGATCTGCTGCGTCTTCGCCTTGGCGCCGGGAACAACCGCGCCAGCCAGCTCCTCGGCGAGCTTCCCGGGTTCCTGCACCAGCGCCGCCTGCGGGGTCGCGGCACCCGTTGCGACCAGGGCCAGCGAGCCACTCAGGCTGCCGTCGGCCCGCACCTCGGCGACTATCGTGAGGTCGCGCCGGGACGGGAGGGAGGTCGGGGGCGCTTCGAACCCGGAGCGGGGAACCAGGAGAGGTCCCGCGATC
>JALHTD010000469.1 GCA_022865555.1 Thermoanaerobaculaceae bacterium
TCTCCTGCTCACGGGCCAGCCGCTCGCGCTCGCCCTCGGTTTCCCGGCGCGCCTCCTCCGCCTCGCGTTGGCGCGCCGCCAGCGCGTCGCGCTGGCTCTCCAGCCGCTCGCGCTCCTCCTGAAGCGCCCCCAGATAGCCATCGATTGCGAGGAACGCCCTCGACAGGAGTTCCCGGGCGCGCGCCAGCAACCCCGGAGGCACCCCGCACGAGCTCGCGATGGCGAGACCGCGGGAGCGGCCAGGCACGCCGAGGTGCAGCCGGAAGGTGGGGCGTCCCGTTGCCTCGTCGTAGCCCATGGCCGCGTTCACGGCCCCCGGGACGCTCTCCAGGTGGGCCGCGACCGTGATCAGGTGGGCGGTGGCCACCGTCCAGCACCCGCGCCGCGCGAGCTCCTCGACCAAGGCGGCGGCAAGCGCCGCCCCCTCCTCGGGGTCGGTGCCGGAGCCCAACTCGTCGTAGAGGACCAGCGTGTCGGCGTCCGCCTCGGCGAGCAGCGAGGCGGTGGCGCGCATCGCGCCGGTAAACGTGGAAAGGTCGGAGAAGAGGTTCTGTTCGTCCCCGAGGTGGCACCAGAGCCGGCTGAACGGTGGCAGCGAGCTGCCCTCATCGGCGAGCGCCGGAATCCCCGCCTGGGCCATCAGTGTGACGAGCCCGACGGTCTTGAGCGCGACGGTCTTGCCGCCGGCGTTGGGCCCCGAGAGCAGCACCAGCTTGGTGCCTTCAGGGAACGAGAGGTCCAGCGGCACGACAGGGCGGGTGCTGCCCGCCTCCCCGAGCGTCTGCGCTCGCAGCGAGGCGAGGCCCGGATCCAGGAGCGGGTGGCGGGCGCCGACCAGGCGCAGGGAGCTGCCGGCACCCGGCTCCAGCAGCGTCGCCCCGCAGGCTTGCCCAAAAAGGACGCGCGCCTGGTAGGCGTCGAGCTCGGCGAGCGCTGCGGCGGCCCCCAGCAGCTCCTCGCGGTGGCGGTGAAACGCCGAGCCCAGCTCGGCGAGCACCCGTTCCTCCTCGGATCGGGCGAGAGCGGTGGCCTCTGCCAGGGCGTTGTTGAGCTCCACCACCGCGAACGGCTCGAGGAACACGGTGGCGCCGGAGGAGGAGACGTCCAGGACCAGGCCAGGCACCGTGGCCCGGTCGTGTGCGGGGACGGGGATGCAGTAGCGCTCGCGGCGCAGCGTGAACGGCGCCGAAAGGCCCCTGTGCTGGCGGCGTAACTGCTCCATGGCGCTCACGATGGCGCCCCTGTGGCGCTCCCGTGCGGCTCGCGCCTGGGCCAGCGCCGGCGAGGCGCTGTCCAGGATCTCCCCTGCGGGCCCCAGGCGCAGCTCGCAAAACGCGAGCAGCGCGTCGAGCTGGGGGAGCGCGTGGAGCACGCGCCGGAGCTCGGGCCCGGGAGCGGCCGCCGCCAGTGCCGCCCGCACCTCCACGATGCGGCGCACCAGCGCGACCAGGCGCGCGAGGTCCGCCCCGTCGGCGGGGCTCGCGAACCCCTCCTCGATCAGGGCCGCAGCATCGAGGCCGGTGAAGGAGAGCGTTCCGTGGGTTGAGAGCAGCGCCTGCAGCTCGTGGGTGAGGTGAAAAGCCGGCGACCCTTCCCCA
>JALHTD010000470.1 GCA_022865555.1 Thermoanaerobaculaceae bacterium
GACCGGCACCTCCCCTCTTGGCCGGAGGCGGTGGCGGGGTTCCGCCGCAGCTACTTCACGGCGATCCTGCGGGAGAGCGGGGGCAACCGGACACGGGCGGCCCGCCGGGCGGGGATCTCCCGACAGACGCTGCTCTACCACCTGCGCGAGCTTGGCATCCGCGGCGGGGACAAGGGCTGAGCTAGACTCAGGCGAGCGCGGCCAGCGCAGGGGTCGGCGGTCCGCAGTACGCTGGTGCTCAGTTGGGATGCGAGCAACACCCCCGGGCCAAGCGAGCGACCGGCTCTGCCGGCGCGAGCGGTGGGGGTCCGGGGGGGCACTTTCGCGGCGGGCCTGCGCGCGCAGCGGCGGGGGACCCCCGAGAGGAGCGAGGGGGGCGCGGGGGGTCTAGAGCGCCGGTTGGGTGGGTGGAGCGGCGCGGGACCCCCCGAACAAAAAAGTGGCGGGCTTTTTGTGCCCGCCAGGATGAAGGAGGAGGTTGGATGCGTGCGTTCAGGTCGTGGCCGTTTGTACCTGACCGCACCCGTTCTTAAAGCAAACCGCATGCCAAGCCCCGGGGACTGGGACCTCTTTCGCAGGCAACACGAGACGCTGGCTGCAGATGGCGTAACGGTGGCGGAGCACGAGCCGCTCGCCTCCCACACGACGCTGCGCATCGGCGGCCCGGCCCGGGTGTTGCTGGGATGCGGGCGGCGCGAGGGCGTCGTGGCGGCTCTGCGGGCGGTCCGGGAGGCAGGCATCCCCTGGCTGGTCCTCGGGTTGGGCGCCAACGTTCTGGTCCCGGACGAGGGCCTGGACGCGGCGGTTCTCACCCTGGTCGGGGAGTTGGCTTCTATCTCTCGGGAGGGGGCGAGGATCCGTGCCGGCGGTGGGGCTCAGCTCGCCCGTGTGGTCCGCGAGTCGGTGAGCGCCGGATTGGCAGGAGTCGAGTGCCTGGGTGGCATCCCCTCCACTCTGGGCGGCGCGCTCGCCATGAACGCCGGGGCCTACGGCCAGGAGATCCTGGACGTGCTGGGCTGGGCCGAGGTTGTGGAGGAGGATGGGACCGTCCGCCGTCTCGAGCGCTGGGAGGTGGAGGGGGGATACCGGTGGAGTGTCCTCAGCAAGGGACGGATTGTCACCTTGGCCGAACTGGCCCTCCGGGCGGAGGACCCGGAGGTGCTGCGAGCGCACGTACAGCAGGCAAGGGAGCACCGCCAGAGGGCGATTCCCAAGGAACCCTCGGCCGGGAGCGTCTTCCGCAACCCCGCCGGGGACTACGCGGGCAGGCTCTTGGAGCTCGCGGGCTGCAAGGGGTTACGGCGGGGGCGCGCGGAGGTCAGCCAGCTTCACGCGAACGTGATAGTCAACACCGGAGGGGCTAGGGCCGCCGACGTGCGCGCGCTGGTGGCGGAGATGGCCGCGCGGGTGCACGAGCGGTTCGGAATCAGGTTGGAACTCGAGCTCAAGATCCTGGACGGGACCGGAGGAGTGCTAGCCGACCCCCAAGCCCCGCTTGCATGAGCCGCCCCCGTGTGATAGAAAAGCGCCCGCTGTCTACGACGGAGATCGCGAAGGAGATCACTGCATGAATATCGAACAGAAGGTCAAGGACATCATCGTGCAGCAGCTCGGTGTGGATCCGGAAAAGGTGAAGGTGGAGGCTTCCTTCGTCGAGGACCTGGGTGCGGACTCACTCGACACCGTCGAACTGGTGATGGC
>JALHTD010000471.1 GCA_022865555.1 Thermoanaerobaculaceae bacterium
CGGTGGGTGACACGTTCCTCTACCCCGGGTCGCTCGGCTTCCCCACGATGACGGTGAACTCGGCTGCTCTCACGAGCGGCAAGGTCACGGTCGGCACTCCGCCGACGGCGCCTTCGGCACCGTTAGCGGGCACCGTCACGGCGGTCGCGCAGGCCGGACCCTCGGTGAACGTGGCGTGGCGGGACAACGCCAACAACGAGACGAACTTCCTGATCCAGCGGTGCGACGCCGCATTCGGGGCAGCGGTCTGCTCCGGCGCCTATGTCCAGATCGCCGTGGCGCCGCCGAAGAACGGCACGGGCAACACCTCATTTGTTGATGCCACGGTGGCGTACGGCAGCAGCTACCTGTACCAGGTGGCCGCAACGAACTCGGCCTTTACGTCGAGCCCCACCGCCCTCCAAACCGCCGTGACCGTGCCTGCGCTTCCCCCGGCCCCCACGAGCCTCACGGTGGCCGCCGCGAAGGCCGGCGGCAACAACTACACGGCGACGCTGAAGTGGACTGTCACTCCGAACCCGACCAACTTCACGATCCAGCGCGCACAGAACGCTGCGTTCACGACCAACCTGAACACGTCCACGGTTTCGGGCACCCTCAGGCAGACAACCCAGACCATCACGAAGAACACGACCTACTACTACCGGATCCGGGCGAACAACGCCATCGGCGGATCCTCCGCCTGGACGAACGCCCTGCCGTTCCCCATACGCACAGGGAACTGAGTAAGGGGAAGAGCTAATCCATCGGGGAGGGAGCAATCCCTCCCCGATTTTTCTCCCGTCCCTCCCCCCAACAATTACATATCGCGATCGGCCGGGGTCACGGCGCGCTTCAGCACGCCCTTTGGGGGAGGCTACTCGGTCCAGACCGACACCAGCACGGGGTACCGGGTCTCCCAGTTTTCCGGTCACTACCTGTGGCCCAACGCCCTCGACACGAAGTTCCTGGACATCCAGTTCAGCCAGCAGCTCACCAGCATCACCCTGACGTTTGCGACCGCGGATTTCCAGCAGGTCGAGGTGCCGACCACGATCCAGTTGACCGCATACGTGGATTCGACCGGGGCGCCCGCCGTGGGATCGGTGACCGCGCACGGGACCTACGCGGGCGACACGATGCCGATGGGCACGCTGACATTCAGCTCGACCGTGCCGTTCAACGTCGTGAGGCTCGAGATACCGTATCAGGCCCAAGCCGCCGCGGGGTTCTTGGTGGACAACATCGTGGTCACCCCGGCCCCAATCACGGCACCCAGAGCGCCCCGCAAGCACCTGCGCCGCCTGACGGCATGAACCGTGACGGGCTCAGACACTGCCCGCCCGGCCGATGCTCCGGCCTCTAGGTGCCGGGTCTTCCGTCCTCGGGGCGCACGAGGCTTCTTGCCCGCGCCGCAAGCAAGTTTGGGGTGTCGCTGGCCTGGGCCACGGCCGCCCCGGCCGAGACGGTCACGTGGATCTGTTCCTGTCCGACCGGTAGGACAGCCGAGTTCAGCAGGAGCCGGAACTTCTCGGCGACCCGATGGAGCTTTGGCTCGTCGACGTTCTTGATGACTACCAGGAACTCGTCCTCGGCCCACCGTCCCACGACGTCGGACGGCCTCGAGCTGGTGACGAGGGTCCTGGCCACCATCCTGAGCGCGCGGTCTCCCGCGTGGCGACCGTACGTGCCGTTGACCCTCTCGAGGTCGTCCACGTCGAGCATCACGACACCGAACGGCCAGCCGTAGCGGTACATCTCGCTCATGGATTCGCCAAGGCGGAGCTCGGTCGCATGTCGGTCGGCAAGGCCCGTCACTGCGTCCACGCGACCCGTTTGTTCCGAATAGGGCATCGGGGAACCCGCTTCAGGCGCCGTGAACGTCTCGACGAAGCTCTCGACGGCGCCCGAGATCTCCCCGCCCTGGCCCCGCAACGCGACGGGGCGGATACAGACCGGGACCCGGTGCCCGTTCTTGTGTTGCATGAAGACGTTGGCCTCGCGAGGGACGCCGTCGGCGAGGGTCCGGGCGAGCGGGCAACGGCCCGAGCAGAGGGCCTCGCCGGACTCGTCCTCCTGCGCGAGGAATCCGTTGCAGGTGCGCTGCCCGACCGCGTCCGCGCTCGAGTACCCGGTTATTCGCTCGGCCCCGGGGCTCCAGTACAGGACCTTCCTCTCGCGGTCCACCAGGAAGACCCCTTCGCAGAGGTTTTCGACGATGGTCCTGAAGAGATCTCGGTCCCCGGTCGCGCGCATGACCTCTTTTCTCACTGCCAATATGGGGCTTCGAGGCCGGATCGGATAGTGGAGAACCTACGGAGCCGCAAGGGCCAGGGTCCGTAGGGACTACGGAGGTGCCGCGACGGGCGCGCGCTCACGCCTCGGGAAAGCACTCGACCAGACGGGCGCTGTCTCGGGACGTCAGTCCAGCAGCTTGTTCTTCACGGCGTAGCGCACAAGCTCGACCCGGCTCTGCAACCCGAGCTTGCCCATGAGGTTGGCTCGGTGGCTCTCGATCGTTCTCACCGAGAGCCTCAGCACCTCGGCGACCTGGGAGTTGGTGTGTCCCTGCGCGATGAGGCGCAGGACCTCGATCTCGCGGGGCGTGAGGGCGGCCGGGTCGCGTCTCTTCGGCGCCGCCGGTGCCGGCCCCTTGAGGAGCCACCTGGTCATGGCGGGGTGGACGTAGATCTCGCCCCGCGACACCGCGTGGATTGCGCTGATCAGCTCAGACTCGACGGCTCGCTTGATGATGTAGCCCGACGCACCGGCATTGAGGGCCTCCCGCAGGAGAGTTTCGTCCTCGTGGACGGTGAGGATGAGCACCCGCGTCGCCGGCAGCATCTCCTTCAGCTTGCGGGTGACCTCGATCCCGCCGGGTCCCGGCATGCTGAGATCCAGGAGCACGATGTCCGGCCGAAGCCGACTGGCCAGACGGAGAGCCGTCTCTCCGTCGGCGGCCTCGTCCACGACCTGGAGGCCCTCCTCGGTCTTGAGCAGGGCACGGAGGCCTGCGCGCAGGACGCCATGGTCATCGGCGATCAGGACGCGAAGAGGCAAAGGGCACCTCCACGACAACTGTCGTACCTCTACCGGGCGAGGATTCGACCCGCAGATGGCCGCCCAGCATTTCGGCACGTTCGCGCATGCCGACGAGTCCCAGGCGGCCGCTCCGCATGGCAGCATCGTACTCGAAGCCCACGCCGTCGTCCTCGATCAGGGCGATGAGACGGCCGCCGCGACGCTCGAGAAGGACGGAGACCTTGGACGCGCGGGCGTGGCGGATGGTGTTGGTCAGCGCCTCCTGGGCGATGCGGTAAAGCGCCGTCTCCACGGGTGGCGGCAGCCTGCCGGGGCCGACGCCGACGGCCTCGAACTGCACCGTCGGGCCCCCCTGATCGCTCAGCGTGTTGACGAGTTGGCGGAGCGTGGGCACCAGACCGAGGTGGTCGAGGCTGGCCGGGCGAAGGTCGGCCGCGAGGTCGTGGAGCTGCTCCGCCACCTCGTCGGTGGTCCGTCGCAGGTCTGCGATGCGGGAAGCGACGGCCTCGCTCCCGACGACGTCGCGTTCCAACAGGTGCAGCCCGAGCTTGAGCGAGGTCAGCGCCTGGCCCGCCTGGTCGTGAAGCTCGCGCGCGATGCGCCGCCGTTCGCTCTCCTGCGCCTCGACCAGGCGCCGGGACAGCGTTTGGAGCCGCTCCCGCCCGGTTCGTACCTGGTCGAACAGCCACGCGTTCCGGATGGCAACCGACGCCTGGGCGGAGAGCGCCTCGGCGGTTTTCAGGTGCGCCTCGGTGAAGAACCCGGGTTCTTTCTTGGCGAGCGAGTAGAGCCCAATGACCGCGTCGCCAGAAAACAGAGGCACCCCCATCCAGCTGTGGGTGAACTCCGGGCGCATGCGGCCCCCCCAGTCGGGGTGTTTGTGTGTGTCCGGGATGAGCGTGCTCTTCCGCGAGGTCAGCACGCCATGGAGAACCGGGTTGGCCTGAGGGTCGAAGACGATGTCGCTGCCGGGAGGAACCTCGACTGGGCCACCGACCTCGCGAAGCGCCCGCACAACCAGGCGCGACTCGGCGTTCAGCATCATGACCCGAGCCCGGTCATAAGGTATGAGGCGGCCCAGGTTCTCGAGCAGCGAGGCCACCACCGTGTCCATCTCGAGGGTCTGGGTGAGCAGGAGGCTCGCCTCGCGGAGGGTGTCGGCGATCTGCCGCGCCCGCTGCTCGGCCTCGTACAGCCTGGCGTTCTCGATCGCCACGGCGGCCTGCGCGGCCACCGCCTCCGCGAAGCTTACGTCGGCCTCGCCGAACGACCGATCCCCTTTGTTGAAGAGTTCCACGACGCCGATTGTTTCGCCGTGCGCGATCAGAGGTACCGCCAGCAGCTCGCGCGAGCCGAAACCCAGCGGCCACGTCGGCCTGGCAAGAACTCTGGGATCGGCGTCCACGTCGGGTACCAGCGTGGTTTGCCCATGTTTGATGACCCATCCAGCCAGGCCCTCGCCGGGGGGCACCCTGAAGCCGATTGCTGCAGGCGAAACTGTGCCGACCGCCTGGCGAATGACGAGTTCCCCGGTCGCGTCGTCCTTGAGGGCGACCAGAGCCGTGTCGGCGTCCGTGGCCTGCTTGACACCTTCGAGGAGGCTGGACAGCACGAGATCGACGTCGAGGCTGGAGCTGATGGCCCGACCGACCTCGTTCAGCGTTGCGAGCTGGCGGGCGCGCTTCTGGGACGTCTCGTAGAACCGCGCTTTCTCCAGAGCTACGCCGATCTGCCCCCCGATGCTCATCAGGAGCGTGCGTTCCGCTGCAGAGAACGGGTGGGCCGTTGCCCAGGCGATGTTGAGGATGCCCAGCACCTGGCTGCCTGCGGCCAGGGGAATGCCGACGTGGCTGTGCAAGCCGGTGCCGGCAACCACGCCGGCGGGCAGGCGGGGGCAGGCGGCCATCGGTATCGCCTCGCTCTTGGGTTCGTCGCCGATCAGAAGGGGCCCGCAGACCGGGCCGGTGCACAGCGGCGACGCCACCTCCGCCGCAACAAACGAATCAGGCAAACCCCGGGACGCGGCGACACGCGGCAGGTCGGTCACCGTCGCGCCGGGAAGGGTCACCCACCCCGTGTCGGCGCCCAGAACGGGCAGCACCGCGTCGAGCGCGGCGGCCAGCAGGCTGTCCGGGTCCAGCAGCGTGGTCGCCGCCGACGTCACCGCGTACAGCGCAGCCTGCTCCGCGGCGTACCGGCGGAGCTCCTCCTCGAGGGTGAAGTGGTTGACCGCCTCGCCGATGAGAGGGCTGAGCGACTCGACCAGCTCCACCGCCTTCAGAGGAATTCTGTCCTGATGTTCGTCCGCGAGGTGGATCGCGCCAAGGACCGTGTCCTGGTACCGGATCGGGATGATGGTCACGCTGACGAACCCGCTCTTGACGCACACCCCCCTGAACCTGGCCTGCTTCTCCGGTGTCAGGCCAGCGACGAACTCCTTGACGTTTGGACAGTGGAAGGAGCCGGCGGGCGTCATGAGGGGCAGATCCTGGGCCTCCGGTTTTCCGAGGACGACCCGGGTGCACGCGCACTGGTCGCCGTCCAGAGACAGGCAATTCTCCGATTCCCAGAAGTCCTGGCTGAAGCCGACGTACGACTCGTACGGTATCTTCCGTTGCTCGTCCACGACTCTGATTCCCACGCACCGGCTCCCGGTCCACTCGCCGAGCAGCTTCAGCAGCGCCCCGAGGTACTCCGTTCTCGACGGCTTCCTCGCGAAAAGCTCCAGCAGCGCATGGGTCGCGCTGGTGTGCCTTTCGGTTTCTTTCCGGTCTGTGATGTCTTCGCACGTCCCGACCCATTCGCGGATGCTCCCGTCCGCATTGAGCACCGGCACTCCCCGTGCAAGGACGAGACGGTACTCCCCATCGTGGCGTCGCACCCGGTACTCGGTTTCGTACATGGCGCGAGCCGCGACGGCGTGGGACCAGATCGTGGCCGTGCGCTCGCGGTCGTCCGGGTGGAGGGCCTGGGTCCAGCCCCACCCCTTGATCTCATCCTCGGTCTGGCCCGTGAAAGACCTCCACCTCGGGAGGTCCCCGGTCACCTCTCCCCGGGCATCGGTTGTCCACACGAGCAGCGCGGAGGCAGTGACGAGTGACCGGTAGCGCTCCTCGCTTTGCTGCAAGGCCCATTCCACCTGCTTGCGGGCCGTGATGTCGTGGAAGAACTTGACCTTGGAAACGCTCCCGTCGGCGTTCATCAGCGGGGCGTCGAAGAGGTCGTAGGTTCTGCCGGTCTTGAACGACTGCCACTCCGAGCGGACCGAGCTTCCCGCGATCACCTCGTCCTTCCTGCACCAGCTACAGGGCTCCTTCAGGTCGTGGAAGTACTCGTAGCACTTGCGCCCGTTGACCTTGCCGAACTGCCTCTCGAGCACCGGGTTGGTGTACTCGATGTCGTAACGCTGGTTCACGATGTAGACACCATCGTGCATCGCGTCCAGAATGCTCCGCAGTCGTCCGCATTCGACCTTTAGCGTTTCCTCGGCCTTCTTCCTGTGAGTGATGTCGGTGACGACACCGACGTAGTAGATCGGTCTGCCGCGAGCGTCTCTGACCAATCGTGCGTTGTTGATGACGGTCAGCGCCTGGCCGTCCTTGCGCTTCAATTCAGCCTCGAAATCCGTGACGACTCCCTCGACCTCGAGCCTCCGACGCCAGACCTCCCGTTGCCCCGGATCCACGTAGTGTTCCTGGACGGCCATGCTGGACAACTCCTCCAGGGAGTCGTAACCCAGTATCCGTGCCAGTCCCGGATTCGCCATGAGCAACTTGCCGTCCAGTGAGGTCTGGTAGACGCCGTCGGGCACGCTTTCGAAAACCTGCTGGAAGTAAGCGTGGGCCGTTCCCATGCCGGTCTCGGCAGCCCGCCGAGCGGCCGCCTCTACGACCAGTGCCCTGCGCGCGTCAACGAGTTCCTGGTCCTGCCGCTGAATCTCCCCGCCGGCCACCGCCAGCAACTCGAGTGTCTCCGTCAGCGCCTTTGGCCTGGAGAACGGTGAGCCCGCACGCGAAGCCAGCGCCCCGAGGCGCCGGCGAGTGGCCCTGATCGTCCCTCTGAGAATTCCCTCTCTCATCTACCCGTGCTCGTTCCGCCTCTCCGTGACACGTGTGCGGTCCCGGTATCGACTCCCTGGAGGACGCCGCGACCGTTGGACCGACGCACGTCACCCTGAGACAAGTCCCCCCCGGGGACGTCGTCAACCCGCCGAGAGCCCCAGTAAGGATTCTAGCCCTTCCCCCGGGGGCCTGCAACGTATTGACCGTATTGGGAAAAGGTCTCACGACGCGGCCGGCGTGCCGCCCCGTTCAACCCTGGTGCAGTTTTGGGCGCTAGAACCGGAAGGTGAGGCCGAGCAGTGCGCGGGTCTGGCTTGCGGTGAGCTCGTCCAACCTCTCCGCCGTGATGAGGACGGACATGACCCGGCTCAGGTTGATCACCGACGAAAGAGAGTAGCGCTTCGTGCTGGGCCGGGACTCCACGGTGATGCCGCCCGCGTCCGTCAGCCTCACGATCGAGAGCGAAGATGTGTAGTCGGCCGAGAGGTACACGCTCCGGCCGAGCGACTTGCCGAGCGAGACGTACCACGAGTCGTACTTGTTGCCGGTCCGCTCGGTCCGAAAATCGGAGGCGGTGAAGTCGAACCCGCTTCCAAGGATGTTGGTAGTGGAGAACCCAGCGTTGATACGCGTCGCCGGCTGGTCCTCGAGATTGGTGCGGTCGCTGTAGACGCCGCCCCACACCCGGACCCATCGGCTGACGCTGACCGTGATCCGCGCGCCTGCCGAGTCCAGCAGAAGGCCATCCAACAGTCTAGGGTCCACGGGTCGTCCGGTAATCACGTCGTTGGTGATCGTACGAGCATCGATGGAGCGCCCGTGGTGGTAGGTGCCCTGGAACTCCACGACATCCGCGGGCGCGTAGCGCACGTTGGCGAAGAAGTAGGTCAGGCCTCCCTGTCCCTGGCCTCCCGGGCCCTGGAGATCGTACTCGGCCGCCTGGTACAGGAAGAACTTCGTTCCCGCTGGGATGAAGTTGAGCATCGTCACGACCTGCCGCTCGGTGAGGTTCTGCTGACGGACCGTGACGAGGCCGAGCACGTTCTTCCAGCCGCGGTTCCCGTCGAAGGCGACGTAGGCTCCCGCCTTCTTGATCCCATCCACGTAGCCGGCCTTGAAGTAGTTGGGCTCCAGGCCGGCGAACAGACCGAAGCGGAGCCGTCCTGCCGCCCAGGGCTGCTGCTGGCGGTACTCGACCTGCATGCCGCCCAGCGACCCGAGTCCGCCGAGATCGTTGAGCCACATCTGACCGACCCGCACGCCGAGGCCGCCGCCCGCGTTCTGGTACCCGACGTACGCGTCGTAGACTGAAAAAATGTTGTCGCGCTCGGTGCCGGGGTAGGCCGCGCTGCGCATGTCGATGGCGTACTCGAACCCGCCCTCACCGCGGGAGGGAGAGTGCAGCGTGAGGCTGGCGGCTACCTCTGAGAAGTTCGTGGCAAGGCCGCTGTCCTGTTGTGACCGCGCGCTCTGCATGAGGAGCGAGAAGCGACCCCACCCGCCCGACTGGGCATCCGCAGCGACCGCCACCAGCAGGGCCACGATGCCGAACGCGCAGATGTCAGAGAGTCTAGACCGCTTCATGCGTGACCTCCGCCCTCTCAGGGCTTCCGCCCGTTAGGGTGGCAGGAGTAGCAGACCTGCGAGTCGTACAGGTAGCCGGCCTTCCCCTTGTGCTTGTCGTCCATCTGACTCCGGGGGTGGCACGCCGTCGTGCACGAGAACACCGAGTAGTTGCTGGGGTTCGTGTGGCACGCCGAGCAAGGGTTGCCTGCGTGCTTGCCCGTCGTGATCGGGAACCCCGTGTGGTTGAACGTCCCCTGGGTCCAGGAGGTGTCGCTCGCCCTGTGGCAGTTGTCGCAGGTTGTCGGGAACCCTGCCGCGATGTGGTTGGGGTTGCTGGTGTTGTTGTAGTCGGTTTGGTGGCAGGAGACGCAGGCGGTGGACTTGCCCTTGTAGACGCCGTCGCCGTGGCAGCGCTGGCAGGTCTGGGTGGCATGCACCCCGACCAGCGGGAATGCCGTTGTGCTGTGGTTGAACGTCCCCTGGGTCCAGGTGGTGTCGCTTGCCCTGTGGCAGTTGTCGCAGGTTGTCGGGAACCCTGCCGCGATGTGGTTGGGGTTCTTGGTGTTGGTGTAGTCGGTCTGGTGGCAGGAGACGCAGGCGGTGGACTTGCCCTTGTAGACGCCGTCGGCGTGGCAGGCGGAGCAGGGCTGCGTCGCGTGCACCCCGGCCAGCGGGAATGCCGTCGTGCTGTGGTTGAACGTCCCCTGGGTCCAGGCGGCGTCGCTCACCTTGTGGCAGCTCTCGCAGGCGGTGGGGAAGCCGGAGGCTGCGTGGTTGGGGTTCTTGGAGTTGGTGTAGTCGGTCTGGTGGCAGGAGACGCAGGCGGTGGACTTGCCCTTGTAGACGCCGTCGCCATGGCAGCGCTGGCAGGTCTGGGTGGCATGCACCCCGACCAGCGGGAACGCCGTCGCGGAGTGGTTGAACGTTCCCTGAGGCCAGGCGGCGTCGCTCACCTTGTGGCATGACTCGCACGCGGTGGGGAAGCCGGAGGCTGCGTGGTTGGGGTTCTTGGTGTTGGTGTAGTCGGTCTGGTGGCAGGAGACGCAGGCGGTGGACTTGCCCTTGTAGACGCCGTCTCCGTGGCAGCGCTGGCAGGTCTGGGTGGCATGCACCCCGACCAGCGGGAACGCCGTCGCGGAGTGGTTGAACGTTCCCTGAGGCCAGGCGGCGTCACTCACCTTGTGGCA
>JALHTD010000472.1 GCA_022865555.1 Thermoanaerobaculaceae bacterium
GCGCACCACCTCGTCGATGGTGGTGAGCCCCTCGCGGATCTTCTGCAGCCCCGACTGCCGCAGGCTGACCATCCCCTCCTCGATCGCCTTGCGCCGCAGCTCCATCGCCGTCGCGCCGGACAGGACGAGCTACCGCATGTCGTCGCTCATGTCCATGACCTCGAACAGCCCGACGCGGCCCTTGTACCCGGTGTTGGCGCACTTCTCGCACCCCCGGCCCTTGACCAGCTTGAGGCTGTGCGCCTCGCTCTCCGCGAAGCCGATCGAGAGCAACGCCTGGATCGGGGTCTCGACCTCCTCCTTGCAGTTCTGGCACACCCTCCGCACCAGCCGCTGCGCCGCGATGACGTTGACCGAGGTCGCGACCAGGAACGGCTCGATCCCCATGTTCATCAAGCGGGAGATCGTGGACGGGGCGTCGTTGGTGTGCAGGGTGGAGAGGACGAGATGGCCGGTGAGGGCGGCCTTGATCGCGATCTCCGCAGTCTCGAAGTCGCGGATCTCGCCGACCAGGATGATGTTGGGGTCCTGGCGCAGGAACGAGCGCAGGGCGGCCGCGAAGTTGAGCCCGATGGCGTCCTTCATCTGCACCTGATTGACGCCGGCCATCTGGAACTCCACCGGGTCCTCGGCGGTGATGATGTTGGTCTCCGGCACGTTGACCCGCTGCAGGGCGGAGTACAGCGTGTTGGTCTTGCCCGAGCCCGTCGGGCCGGTGACCAGCACCATGCCGTAGGGCTTGAGGATGTTGTCCTCGAACTTCTTCAGGGAGGACTTCTCGAACCCCAGCTTGGTCATGTCGAGCCGCAGCTGCTCCTTGTCGAGGAGGCGCAGCACGACTTTCTCGCCGTGCATCGTGGGCAGGACCGAGACGCGGAAGTCGAGCTCGCGCATGCGCCCCTCGATCCGGGCCTTCAGCCTGATGCGGCCGTCCTGGGGCAGCCGCTTCTCCGCGATGTCCAGCTTGGCCAGCACCTTGATTCGCGAGATGATCGCGTCCTTCAGGCGCTGCGGCGGGTTCATCACCTCGCGCAGCAGCCCGTCGATCCGGTAGCGCACGCGGAAGCTCTTCTCGTACGGCTCGACGTGGATGTCGGAGGCCCCGCGCTTGATCGCGTCGGTGAGCATGATGTTCACCAGGCGGACGACCGGCGCCTCCTGCGACTCCTCGGCGAGCTTCCCGACGTCGACCTCCTCGTCCTCGTCCATCAGCTCGAGGGCGGCCTCGTCGACGGTGGTCAGGTCCTCCATCACCTTCTTGAGCTCCAGCTCGCGCGAGGAGCCGAAGTTGCGGTCGATCCGCTCGCGGATCGCCTCCTCCGACGCGACCACCGGCTCGACGCGGTAGCCGGTCATGAAGGTGATCTCATCCATCGCGAAGATGTTGGTGGGGTCGGTCATCGCCAGCGTAAGGGTAGCGCCGGTCTTGTTAACCGGGATCACGTTGTACTTGCGGGCCAGGTCCACCGGGATGATCTTCGCCACGTTGGGGTCGATCTCGAAGTGGCGCAGGTTGATCGAGGGAACGCCGAACTGGTGCGACAGGCACTCGATGATGTCGTCTTCCGTGACGAACCCGAGACGCTGGAGGATCTCCCCCAGCTTTCCGCCCGAGTTCTTCTGCTCGTCGAGCGCCTTCGTCAGCTGCTGCTGGATGATGAGCTGTGCCTTCAGAAGCAGTTCACCGAGCTTAAGGGCCATGCGACTCCCTTCCCTGAACCATCGATCCGCTCGATAATTTTACCACCCTTGAGTTTGTCCGCACAGGTGACCGGGCGCTCCGAGGCCGGCTCCGGCGTGTCCGGAACAGGGCGCGCGAGCAACCGCACGGCGCGTGCCGAGCGACGAGGCCCGCACGGCAGGGCGCTAGTGGGCGACGTGGCCCGCTTCCCTGAGCGCGCCCATCAGGGCGTCGAGGACCTCGGCGACCGATGCTTCACCCGCCGCGCCGCTGCGCGCACGTCCGCCCGTGGCACCGGTGCGGGCCGCCGTCACCACACGCACGCGCGGGCCGCGAGGCCCGTTGCGCTCCGGGTCCGTGGCCACGAAGACCGCCACCGTCGGCACGCCCAGCGATGCCGCGAGGTGCACCGGACCGGTGTCGCCCCCCACCACCACGGCGCAGCGCGCCAGCAGCGCGGCCAACTCGAGCAGCGAGGTGGGCGGTGCGAGCGCGACCCCGGAGCCGGCTCTGCCAACGATCGACTCGGCGAGCGCTCGCTGCCCGGGTCCCCAGACCACCGTCACCGGGAGGCCTCGGTCGGCGGTCTGCCGGGCGAGGGCGGTGAAGCTCTCCGCGGGCCAGGCCTTGCCCTTGCCGCCCGTACCCGGGAGGAGGGCCACCGCAGCGCGCCCCTCCCACGGGCTCGACCCGCGCAGCAAGAACGTCCCGTCGGGGCTCGCACCGTACGGCGCCGCGCGGCCGAGCGACTCCGCCAGGGAGAAGTTGAGGTCGATGACGTGCCGGAGACCCGGAGGCGGCGCCACCGTGCGCGTGTAGCAGAGCCCGGAGAGCGCCTCGCGGCGCAGCTCACGCGCCAGGCCCACCCGCTCCGGGGCGCCGGACAGCCATCCCCATACCGCCGACTTGTACAGCCCCTGGGGGTCGAGCGCCACCTCCGGCGCAAACTCGCGCAGGAGCCTCCGCGCCTCCGAGATCTCCCTGCGCGTGGACGCCGCGAACGGCGCGCGGCGCCAGCGCCGGGTCGCCACCGGTATCGCTCGCGTCACGCCGGGGTGGGCGCTGACCAGGGGAAGAAACGGCTCCTCGACCACCCAGGCGAGCTCGACCGGGCTTTCGCTGCGCGTCAGCGCGTCGGCGAGGGGCCAGGTGTGGACGATGTCGCCGAGCGCCGACAGCCGGGTGAGCAGGACGCGCACCCCGGGATTCTAGTTGGTCGCGACCGCGTCCACCCGGCGAACCGCGCGGCGCACCTGCCCGAACCGCGCGCAATCCACCGCGGCTCAGGGGGATAGCCCTACCCGTTGACTTTTTCATCATCGCCGCAAAGAGCAGGAAACACCGTGCCCAGGCGGCTTTGCGAGGTTTTGTGAATGTAGGTACAAGCGCGACCGGTCAGCTCTCCCGCTGAGAAACTCAACAGTCCTGTCACGCCCCGTTTCGGCCTCTCCATCGTAAGTTGTTTATTCTTAACAACAAACCCGCAATCCAGAAAGCTGGCAAGGACCTTGCTCAAGCAGAGGGCGAGCGGAAGCACCGAACTTTCCGCCGGGAGGCAAAAATGACCGCGATTCTGGTGATCCTGACAATCCTGGTCTTCATCGGTGTGGACGCCGTGGTGATGGCGGTCCGGCGTCGTCACGCTCCGGCGCCCGCGATGGTGCCGATCACCCCGATGCTCGAGCCGCGCCCGCCGCAGGGGATTTTCCTCGACCCCCACCACAGCTGGGTCCGCATCACAGGCGACGGCACGCTCCGCGTCGGCATTGACGATTTCCTCGCCGAAGCGCTTGGCGATGTCGACGCTGTCGAGGCGCCGCCGCGGGGCGCACAGATCAAGCGTGGCGAGCCGCTGCTCAAGCTGCGGGTCAAGGGCAAGACGCTGGTGGTCCCGGCCCCCGCCTCGGGCGAGGTCGTGGCGGTGAACGACCACGTGGCCGCGCAGCCGTGGACGGTAAGCCGTGACCCCTACGGCGTGGGCTGGGTGGTGGCGTTGTGGTCCCGCG
The DNA here is from genome assembly GCA_022865555.1 of Thermoanaerobaculaceae bacterium. Lineage (GTDB taxonomy): Bacteria > Acidobacteriota > Thermoanaerobaculia > Thermoanaerobaculales > Thermoanaerobaculaceae > RBG-13-68-16. The sequence goes on from JALHTD010000472.1 coordinate 3,688, forward strand.
ACCAGCACGAGGCGATCAAGCCGTTGCGCATCGGCAGCGCCGCCTCCGCGTTCCTGCGCCAGGAGTTGCAGCGCCTGGCCGACTTCCTCACCCCCGCCGGAACGCTGGCGACGGTGCCGCTGCTGGCGGACGGTGGGATCCCTCGCAAGGGTGCGGTGTCCGCCCTCGACGAGGAGCGCTGGGATGCCTTCCAGCGCGAGTTCTTGAGCCCCTCCCACGAGGAGGCGTAGGCCATGGCACACCGAGCGATCCTCGTCGACGTGACCAAGTGCATCGGCTGCGGCGCCTGCGTCGAGGGCTGCCAGAAGTCGAACGAGCAGCCCCCACACGAGGCCCGCGGCTTCGATGACCAGACGTTCACGTTCCTGATGGACCGCGGCAACGACACCTACGTCAGGCGGCTCTGCATGCACTGCGAGCAGCCGAGCTGTGCGTCGGCGTGTCCGGTCTCGGCGCTGCGCAAGACCCCCGAGGGCCCGGTCGTCTACGAGGCCAGCAAGTGCCTCGGGTGCCGTTACTGCATGCTGGCCTGCCCGTTCGGCGTCCCCACCTACGAGTGGCACTCGGCGATGCCGCGGGTGCGCAAGTGCCAGATGTGCTCCCACCGGGGCGAGGCGGGCCCCGCCTGCGCCGAGGCCTGCCCCACCGGGGCCACCATCACCGGCGAGCGCGAGGCGCTGCTCGCCGAGGCGCGCTCCCGCGTGGCCAACGACCCCAAGACCTACTTCCAGCGGGTGTACGGGGTCACCGAGGCCGGCGGCACGGACGTCTTCTTCATCGGCCCCAAGGACTCCGACGCGCTCGGGCTGCCGAAGGTGAAGAGCGACGCGCCGCTGCCGGATCTCACCTGGCAGGCCCTCAAGCACGTGCCTGACGTCGTCTTGTACGGAGGGGTCTTCCTCGGTGGGATGTTCTGGCTCACCAAGCGGAAGGAAGACGTGGCCCGCGCCGAGCATGCTGAAAAGGGAGAGCACCATGGTTAGAGAGCGCCTGTCCTCGCTGCGCCTGGGCTTCTGGTCCGCGTTCTCCGGGGTCCTGATCGTCATTCTCGCCGGCATCGCGTACATCCGCTACACGCAGGGCCTGGGCGCCGTGACCCACCTGTCCGACACGTTCCCATGGGGGCTGTGGATCGGCTTCGACCTGCTGTGCGGGGTAGGTCTGGCGGCCGGCGGGTTCGCGGTCACCGCCACCGTCCACATCCTGCACCTCAAGGACTTCAAGCCGATCGTGCGCCCCACCGTGCTCACCGCGTTCCTGGGCTACCTGCTGGTGATCACGGCGTTGCTCCTCGACCTCGGAAGGCCGTGGAACATCTGGCACCCGATCATCATGTGGAACCCCCACTCGGTGATGTTCGAGGTCGGCTGGTGCGTGATGCTCTACACGACCGTGCTGTCCCTCGAGTTCGCACCGATCGTGATCGAGCCCTTCAGGGAGCGCTTCAAGCTCGGCTGGATGCTCAAGGTCCTGAAGACCGTCACTCCGGTCCTGGTGATCCTGGGCGTCATTCTCTCCACCCTGCACCAGTCCTCCCTGGGCAGTCTTTTCCTGATCCTCCCCGAGAAGATGCACCCGTTGTGGTACACGCCGATGCTGCCGGTGTTGTTCTTCGTGTCGGCCCTCGCGGCCGGGATCGCGATGATGGTCGTCGAATCCTGGTTCTCCAAGCGGGCCTTCGGCAAGCCGATCGAGACGCACCTGCTGTCCCGCCTGTCGCGCGTCTCGGTCGTGGTGCTCGCGATCTACTTCGTCCTGCGGCTGCGCGACCTTGCGAGCCGC
>JALHTD010000473.1 GCA_022865555.1 Thermoanaerobaculaceae bacterium
ACTTCAGGCTTCCACTGGGAGAGGAGCGCCTCGCCGAGACTACTGGCCCCGGCCTCGTCGAGCGCCGCCTCGCCGCGCTGCAGCTCCACGGGCGGCTCGCCAGGAAACGCCGCACGTCGCCCCGGGTCGAAGGCGACCGTGCCTGCCTGTTCGACCCGCCCCTCGAGAACAGGCACCGCCCAGTGAACCCACGTGTCCTCTGAGAAACCCCAGCGCGCGACCGAGACCCGGACGAGGGCCGCAATCTCCACCCACGGCCGATAGTCGGCCGGGGCGGCGCCGGCGGGAGCGGATACGATGCGGGGCGGAACGAGTTCGGGTCGCATCTTCTGTCGCATGGTACACTGCCCGCCTCGTACGGAGGGGGCGTGGAACCCGGTGACAAGCAGGAGTGGAGCGGCCAGCTGAGCCTTTTCGACGACGACTCGGGACGCCAGGCCCCAACGGGTCGGGACATCCTCGTCTTCGACCTCGAGACCCAGCGCTCCTTCCAGGACGTCGGCGGCCGCACCGCAATGCGCCAGCTCGGGTTGTCGGTCGGCGTCGTGTACTCGTTCCGGGACGACTCCTTCCGGGCCTTCTTCGAACGCGAGGCGGAAGCGCTCATCGAGCTTCTACGCTCCGCCGAGCTGGTGGTCGGCTTCAACCTCCTGGGGTTCGACTACGAGGTGCTCAAGGGGTACCGCGACGTTCCGCTCGAAACCCTCCACACCCTGGATATCATGTTCTACCTGCAGGAGAAGCTTGGGTTCCGGCCGAAGCTGGACTCGGTGGTGCAGGCCACTCTAGGCACCGCCAAGACGGCCGACGGTCTGCAGGCGCTGGCCTGGTGGAAGGAGGGGCGGCTCGACCTCATCGAGAAGTACTGCACCGAGGACGTCCGCCTCACGCGAGACCTCTACCTCTTCGGCAAGCGCAACCGGCACGTGCTCGTGTCGCGCTTCTCGGGCACCCCCATCAAAGTCGAGGTGGACTGGTAGAGGCAGGCCGGACCGGCTGCAATGAAAAGGGCGGCCGCAAGGGCCGCCCGGGTCGTCTGAGAACGAGCTCGCCCTACTTGGCCGCTGCCTTGTGGGCGTGGACGTCCTTGGTAAACGCCTGCTTCTTGTGGTGCTCCTTGCCGTCGTGGCAGGCGTCGCAGGTCGCCTGCGTGGGGATCGTGAGGCCCGCAGCCTTGGCCTTGGCGACGTCCTTCATCACCGACAGCGTCTTGTAGTCCGAGCCCGCCCCGTGGCAGGCCTCGCACTGCACGCCCGCCATCGCCTCGTCCTTGTTGGTCGCGTGGCAGGTGAGGCAGGCGGCCTCGAACTTCCACTCCTTGGAGGCCTTGGCGCCCTCGGTCGCCTTGGCATGCTTGGTCTGGGCCCACGATTCGTACTGGATCTTGTGACACATCTTGCACTTTTCGGCGCCGATGTAGGTCGGGGCCGCGCTGGCGGCCAGGGCACCGAGCCCGAGGATCGCCACCACCACCGCAACCACGAGAACTGTCCGCTTCATCGAACCCTCCCCTTGCCCCGCACTCCGGGCCTCTCGCCGAATACTAAGCAAGATTCCTGCCTGACGCAACCCTGACACGACGGCCCATGACGCGCAGAAATGTCACCCCGTCACGACATCCCCGGCACGTTGATGGTCCAGATTGTCGTACCGGGGGTGCGGAGCCACCAGTAGAAAGCCGCCACGGAGACGATCGCAACGGCCGTGATAGCGACGAAAACGACGACGCGCCAGACCTCCGAGGGACGAGACGCAGGCTCCTCGCCGCGTCTCAACCGTGCCAGCTCCAGCGGGTGCTCTTCCGCATAGGCCTCCGCGTCCAGCTTGCCGTTGAAGATGGCCGTGTTCCAGTGCCGGATGTGCACGAAATAAACGTGCCACGTGAGGATCGAGAGAAAGGCGAGGATGGCCTCGCCGCCATGGGCGGCCTTGGCTGCGAGGATCACCTCACCGGGGAACAGCGACGACCACCTCACGGGGTACAGGAGCAGCAGGCCGGTGAGGGCCATTACGGCGGTGCCCCAGACCAGCGCGAGGTATTCGAGCTTCTCGGCGAAGCCGTAGCGGTCCATTCGCGGGGGGTGCTTCTCCATGCCGACGTTGAACTTGACCTGCTGAATGAACTCTCTGACGTCAGAGATGCGTGGCACCATGGGCATGCTCAGGCGCTTGACCAGGTGCAGCCAGACGCCCTCCACGAAGTGCCACACGAGCTGCAACGCCATGATCGTGCCGAGCAGGTGGTGCACGAACCGCACACGCTCGACGCCCCCCATGATCAGCACGATCCCCTTGGCCCACGCTTCACCCGCGAACTTCTGCGGCATCCCCGTGATCACGAGACCTGCGAAGGTAGCCAGCATCACCCAGTGGTTCACGATGTGCCGGGCGGTGAAACGCCGGATCGTATCGACGCGGGGGTTCACGACGACCTCCTGTGACGCCGACGGCCCC
>JALHTD010000474.1 GCA_022865555.1 Thermoanaerobaculaceae bacterium
ATGCGTCCAGATTGTAAACTCACCCGATGGAAGCCGACCAGCCGATGAGATCCTTCCTCGTACCCGCGATCGCCACCGGCCTCGCCCTGGCCCTGCTCGCGGCACCAATCTTGCCGGCCCTTTTCCCGGTGGTGGTCGCCGCCGCGAGCGTCGCAGCCTGCGCCCTCGCTCTGGCCCGCCGGCCTTCGCGGCCACTCCTGCTGGTGATCTTAGGCCTCGGGCTCTGGCTCGTGACCGGCATCGCCGGCGCCTGGGTCCTGCGAGGGCGCCCTCTTTCCGGCCTGGCGTGGGTGCTCGCCGTGCTCTACCTGCTGCCCCTGCCGGTCATCCCGTGGCTGTACTGGCGGACTTTCGAGGAGCGCGACGAGTGACCGCACTGGCCGTGCTGCTGCTGCTCGCCGCGGGCCTCGCATGGTGGGGCGCCAGGCGCGCCCGGGATTCCGCCGACTACTTCGCCGCCGGTCACCGGGGCGGGGCCTGGCTCGTCGGGGTGGCCGGGACCGCGGCCGCGGTATCCGGTTTCACGTTTGTCGGCGGGCCCGGGCTGTTCGCGGCCGTCGGTGCGGGCTCGCTCTGGATCATCCTCTCCGCGCCGCTGACCGGGGCCCTGCAGTGCTGGGCGGTCGGGGAGTCGGTCGTCGAGTTGGTCGAGAAGCGCCGGGTGCTGACCATCCCCGAGCGTCTGGCCGGCCGCTTCGGCGGTCCCACCATGAGAGTCCTCGCGGCGGCGATCGTGGCGGTCGGTTGCGTGGCCTCGCTGGCCGTGCTGGCACGGGCGGCGGCGGTCCTGGGCGAGGAGTTCTTGCACGTTCCGGGCGCCACAGCGGCCATCGCCGCGATGCTCGCGACCACCGCCTACACCGCTCTCGGCGGGATGCGGGCCGGCCTGGTGGCGGACGCGGTGCAGGGCGCTGTGATGGCCGGCTTCGCCGTGTTGCTGGCCGCTGCCGCGCTCGCCGCCGCCGGCGGCCCGGCCGCGGCGGTGGCGACCCTGGAGAGGGCGCGCCCGGAGTTGCTGGGCAGCTTCGGGGCCGTCGCCCCGCCCCAGGCGTGGGCGTGGTACCTGCTGTTCTGCCTTGGCACCTGCGCCCAGCCCCATTACCTGCAGAAATTCCTCTTCCTGCGCTCGCGCGCCCAGCTGCGCCTGCTGCCGGCGGTGCTCACCGGCGCCCTCGCCGCCACGCTGGCGGTCTGGATCGGCGTCGGCCTGGCGGGGACCGCGCTGGTGGCGCGCGGAGCCATCACGCTCGGAAGGCCCGACGCCCTCGCGCCACGGACGATGAGCCTGCTGGGGCCCTGGGCGGTGATGCTCGCCGGGGTGGCCGTGCTGGCCGCGATGATGTCAACCGCGGCCTCGTTCCTCAACATGGCGGCTGCCGCGGTCACGAGGGACCTGCGGGAGGCGCTGGGCAAGGTCCCGCTTCCGATCTCCGCGGCGCGGGTCGCGACCGTGCTCTTCGCCGTGGCAGCCACCGCGATCGGGGTGACGAGCGAGAGGGCCGTAGTGCTGCTCGGTCTGGTCGGCTGGGGGTTCTTCACGGCTGCCCTCCTCCCTGTCATGACGCTCGGACTCGCCTGGCCACGCGCCACTGCGCGCGGCGCGGTGTCGGCGATGGCCACTGGTGCGGTCGTGGATCTCGTTCTCGAGAGCGTGCGCCAGCACCTCCCGCCCGGCCTCGAGCCCGGGCTCGCGGGCGCGGCCCTGGGAACGCTGGTGCTGGTGGCAATGTCACGGAGGATCCGGTGAGGTGGACCGGGGCGGACCTGGACTGGCTGGCGCGCGAGCTCACAAAGGTCCGGGAGGCGGTGCGCCCGACGACGCTCGCGGAGGTCGAGAGACGGCGCGACCCGTTCCGACTGCTCGTCGCGTGCGTGATCTCGCTGCGCACCAAGGACGAGGTCACGGCGCAGGCCAGCGCCCGCCTCTTCGCGGTCGCCGCGACCCCGGAGGCGCTCGCCCGGCTTCCGCAGAGCCGAATCGCGAAGCTGATCTTCCCCGCCGGTTTCTACAACACCAAGGCGAAGCAGATCCGCGAGATCTCACGCCGCATCGCGCGTGACCACGGCGGTCGCGTCCCCGCCGACAGGGAGACGCTGCTGGCCCTCCCGGGCGTTGGCCGCAAGACCGCGAACCTCGTTCTCGGGCTCGGCTTCGGCATCCCGGCGATCTGCGTGGACACGCACGTGCACCGGATCTCCAACCGCCTCGGCCTGGTGCGCACACAGAACCCGGAGGAGACCGAGCACGCCCTCGAGAAGGTTCTCCCCCGACGTCTCTGGATCGAGATCAACGACCTGCTGGTCACCTTCGGCCAGAACGTCTGCCAGCCGGTCTCGCCCTGGTGCTCGGCCTGCCCGCTCGCCGAGCGCTGCCCCCGCATCGGCGTCGGCCGGCACCGCTGACCGCTCGCACGGCAGGACGCACGGCAACCGCGTCTGCTTCCGTCCCGGCGCGAATCTATGTTCCTACAGCGTCTTGAGCATCGCCTCGGCCTCTTCGCAGGTCTTGGCCACGCCGGCCGCGGACTTGGCGAACGCCGCCTTCTCCTCGTCGGTGAGGTCGAGCTCGACCACCTTCTCGATGCCGTTCTTGCCGAGGATGCAGGGCACCCCGACGAACAGCCCCTTGACGCCGTACTCGCCTTCGAGCTTCACGCACACCGGCAGGATCTTGCGCTTGTCGAAGATGACCGCCTCGGCCATCTCGAGCGCCGCCCACGCCGGCGAGACGAACGCCGAGCCGAAGCCGAGCAGGCCGACCACCTCGCCGCCGGCCTTGCGGGTGCGGGTCTCGATCTTGGCGAGGGTGTCCGCGTCGAGGAACTTCGCCACCGGGATGCCGGCGATCTGGCACGAGCTGCGGACCGGGACCATGTCATCGCCGTGTCCGCCGAGCACGATGGCGTTGACGTTCTCCACCGACACGTTGGCGGCCTCGGCCACGAAGTAGCAGTAGCGCGCCGAATCGAGCACGCCGGCCATGCCCATCAGCCTGTTCTTGGGCGGAGACAGGCGCTTGTCGAGGGTGAAGACGATGGCGTCGAGCGGGTTGGCGATCGAGATGATCATCGCGTCGGGGCAGTACTGCTTGATCCCCTTCGCCACCTCGACGGTGACCTTGAGGTTGATCGCCAGCAGCTCCTCGCGGCTGGGGAAAGTGCCGTCCGGCCGGGCCTTGCGCGGCACACCGGCGGTGTTGATGACCATCTCGGCGCCGGCCAGCGCCGAGTAGTCCTTCGACCCGACCAGCTTCGTGTCGCGGGACACGACCGGCAGGCCCTCGGCGATGTCGAGGCACTTGCCGATCGACACCGACTGCTTCTTGACCACTGTCTGGCGGTCCTCGGGATCGGACGGGTTCGGCATGGGAGCCGGGTCACTTACGCCGATCTCCCGCGCCAGCCGGCGGTGCGCGATCTCCTGCGCGAGCACGCCGCCAATGTAGCCGCCACCGATGACACCGATCTTCTTCAGCATGGCGTTTCTCCGTTTCCGGGCTGTAGGCCCTGACCTGGGTGCCGTTGAAAGGGGGGGGTCGGTATCATGGAGGTCACCGCGCCCCTGAGAGGCTTCCGATTGTCACGCGCTCATCTCCTCCCTAGACCGTCGGCGCCGGGGGCTCTGGGATCCCCTCGCGGCGCTTGGTCTCGGTGGCCTTTTTCGCCACCGTCGCCGGGCGGTGCTGCTTGTGCAGCCGCAGGTAGTCGAGCACCAGCTCGCGCTTCATGAGCTGGATGGCCTTGGCCGGGTCCACACCCTTGGGGCACACCCGCGAGCACTCGCCCGCGAAGTGGCAGCGCCAGGGGCCAGCCTCTCCCGCCAGCACCCGCTTGCGCGCCGAGAAGCCGCCGTCGCGCGTGTCGGAGTTGTAGCGGTGAGCCTGCCCGAGGGGCATGGGGCCGGAGTAGAGGGCGTCGGTCGCGAACGTGGGGCACGCCGCCATGCAGCACCCGCACTTGATGCAGTAGCTGAACTGCAGGTACTGCTCGAGCTCGTGGGCGGACTGCCAGAACTCGCCGGTGGGGTGCTCCTGCTCCTGCACGTCCTCGCGAATCACGTGTGGCATGAGCGCCCGGTGGCTGTCGAACATCGGAGCCAGCTCCGGCACGAGGTCGCGCACGATGTCGAAGTTGGGTAGGGGCGCGACGACGACCGTGTCGCCGCCCAGCTCGGTGACCTGGGTGTTGCAGGCCAGGCGCGCTTTGCCGTTGACCAGCATCCCGCAGGAGCCGCACACGCCCATGCGGCAGGAGGACCGCCAAGCGAGATCCGGCGCGCGCATCTCCTTGACCTTCCACAGCCCGTCGAGCACGGTCATGCCGGCGCTGTATGGGATGCCGTACTCCTCCCAGTGCGGGGCGGTGTCGCCGTCGGGGTCGAAGCGCCGGATGCGGTAGGTGACCTCGGTGAGAGTCTTCTCGCTCATGTCGGCCCCCTACATCGCCTTCGCCAGCGAGAAGCCGGCGATTGCCGCCCAGGTGCCAAAGCTGAACAGCGCGAGGCCGCACAACAGGAGGACGATGCTGACCGTCCTCTTGAGCCACGAGGCCGGATTCAGCTCGAAGAGAATGTTGCGCAGGCCGTACAATCCATGAAAAAGCGCGGCCCCGAGCAACACCACGTAGGTCAGGGCGAACGCCCCGATCTTCCCCCTGGCGATCACGTTCTGCCAGTCGATGGGGTGGCCGCCCGCCGGGTTGAGGCCCTTGAGCGGGACGGTGACGTTCAGGTGCATGACGGTCATGTGCAACCCGAGCAGGAAGAGGATCACGACCCCCGCAGCGAGGTGCCACGTCCAGAGCTTCTGATCGCGCATCATGGCCGCCTCCTACTCCAGCACCCAGAAGTTCAGGGTGCCCATCACGACGATTATCGCAGCGAGGAGCAGCACGCCCACCGCCAGCGGGCGCTGGACGTCGAGCGACGTGCGGTACGGGTAGACGGGTTCGATCGGCGGCCCGACGCCGAAACCAAGCTCGATGATCCCGAGCCGGATGCCGTTGACGGCGTGGAAGGCGAACGCCACGAACACCAGGTACTCGCCGAGCTTGAACAGCGGCCCGGTCACGGCGTTCATGGCCTGCTCCCACGGCGCCTTCCCGAGCGCGCGGCTGGAAGTGACGAGGATGTGCAAGAGGAAGTAGGTCAGCAGGCCGAGCCCGGTAAGCCGGTGCAGAGTGTAGAGGTAGCGCTCCACACCCCAGCGGCCGCCGCCCAGCCATCCCCAGATTCCCAGTCGATTGGGATGACCCTTGCTTTCGATCATGGTCCGCCCCCTAGTATTTTCGTTCCACCGGCTTCCACGTGGTGATGGTCACCGGTTTGTGGTCGAAGCGCGGCCCGGATTCCGTCCACCAGGCCAGGGTGTGCCTGAGCCACTTCTCGTCGTCGCGGGTGGTGAAGTCGCGGCGGG
>JALHTD010000475.1 GCA_022865555.1 Thermoanaerobaculaceae bacterium
CGCCGAGCACGACGACGCGGCCGGGCACCGTCAGTTCTCCCCTGCGATGAAGCGGTCGTACTCCCTCTCGAGGAGGTCGTAGTGCTTGGACTCCTCTTTGGCGAGGAACTCGAACATCTTCTTCACGCCGGGATCGCCGACGATCCCGGCGCACATCAAGTAGAACTCCATGGCCTTCTGCTCGCGCTCCATCGCGATCTTGACCGCCTCCTCGGGGCGCGTGTGCTCGTTGACGCCGAACTCTCCATTGCCGCTCATGGCGACCCTCCGGCTTCCTTAGGTGCAGAAAGCTTTATAGCAGATTGCGCCGCCGTGCGGCCGCCTTCAGCTCGTCGCGAAAGTCCGGGTGCGCGATCTCGACAAGCTCCTGCGCCCGCTCCTTCAGGCCCTTCCCGAACAGCGAAGCCACCCCGTATTCGGTGACGACGTAGTGCACGTCGGCCCGGGTCGTGACCACCCCTGAGCCTTCCGGTAGCACGTCGCAGATCCGCGACACCTTGCCCCCGCGTGCGGTGGAGGGCATCGCGATGATCGGCTTGCCCCCCTTGGAGCGGGCTGCCCCGCGGATGAAGTCCACCTGCCCCCCGAAACCGGAGTAGATGTCGCGCCCGATCGAGTCCGCGCAGACCTGCCCGGTGATGTCCACCGACAGGGCCGAGTTGATCGCGACCATCTTCTCGTTCTGAGAGATGACGAAGGGGTCGTTGACGTAGTCGGTGGGGTGGAGCTCCACGAACGGGTTGTTGTCCAGGAAGTCGAACGTCCTCTTCCCGCCCAACACGAACGATGCCACGGTTTTGCCGCGGTGCAGCGTCTTGGCGTCGTTGGTAACGACGCCGGTTTCGACGAGCTCCACCAGCCCGTCTGAGAACATCTCGGTGTGGATGCCGAGGTTTCGCTTGTCCCTCAGGTACAGGAGCACCGCGTCGGGGATCTCCCCGATGCCCATCTGAAGGGTCGAACCGTCCTCGATGAGGGCGGCGATGTTCTGGCCGACGGCCCTGGAAGTCTCGCTGACGCCCCCCGCCATCTCGATCTCGAGCAAGTCGCGGTCCACCTCCACCACGTGGGTGAGCTTGGCAACGTTGATGAAAGCGTCCCCAAGGGCGCGCGGCATGCGCTTGTTGACGAGAGCGATCACCGTCTTGGCCCGCTCCGCCGCCGCCTTCGTGCAGCCAACCTCGACCCCGTAGGAGCAGAAGCCGTGCTCGTCGGGGGGCGAGATGTGGATGAGCGCCACGTCTATGGGCAGGATCCCCTCGTAGATCAGGCGCGGTATCTGGTGCAGGTGTACGGGCACGAAGTCGGCCCGCCCCTCGTTGACCGCTTCGCGGACGTTGGCACCGGTGAACAGCGACCGGTGACGGAACGATTTTGCGAACTCCGGCTTGACGTAATCCGCGTGGCCGAGGGTCAGGATGTGGGAAACCTCGACGCCCTCCAGCTCGGAGGCCCTAGACACCATCGCGGAAATCAGCTCCTCGGGGTTGGAGCAGCCGCTGTGAATCCAAACGTGATCGCCGGAGCGGATCGCCTTCACCGCCTCCTCGGCCGTTGTTACCCTCGTACGGTAGAGCTCGAGCCAGCGCACGCTACCCCCGATCAAGCTTCCGAGAACGGCAGCGGCTTGTGCGGGACGCCGAAGACCTGCGCGAGGGCCTCGTGGCTGCACCCGCCCCGGTAGAGGTAGACCCCGCGCCGGAGGTCGGGGGATGCAGCGAGCGCTCCGTCGATGCCCCTCTCGACGACCTGTGTCAGGTACGGCAGAAGCGCGTTGGTGTAGGCAAGCGTCGCAGAGCGCGCCGCCACCGAGGGCAGGTTGGGGACGCAGAAGTGGAGGATGCCGTCCACTTCGTACACCGGGTTGGGAAACGAGGTCGGCCTTGAGGTCTCGAAGCAGCCCCCCATGTCGATGGAGAGGTCGATCACGACGCTGCGTGGCTTCATGAGTTTGAGCATCTCGCGGGTGACGAGCAGGGGCGCGCGCTCGCCGCGGATCGCCACCGCCGCCAGGAAAAGGTCGGCGAAGGACAGCGCCCTCTCGATGTTCGGCCTCGTGGCGAGCATCGTAGGCACCTGTCGGCCGAGGTGCTCGCAGGCATAACGCAGGTGCTCGACGCTGCGGTCCAGCATCACCACGTGGGCGCCCATCCCGAGCGCCGCCTGCGCCGCCGAGCGGCCGAGCACCCCGGCGCCCAGGATCACGAAGCTCGCGGGGGGGACGCCAGGCGCACCGGAGAGCAGGATCCCCTTCCCACCGAACTCGTTGAGCAGGAGGCCGGAGCCGATGGTGAGCGCGAGCTTGCCGGCGATCTCGGACATCGAGGTGAGCACCGGCGCGTTCCCCTGGTTGTCCTCGATGACCTCCCCCCCGACGGCTGTCACCTCGCGCTCGAGCAGCGAGCGGAAGTCCTCGGGACGCGCCGCGGGCAGCCCCCAAAACGCCACGACGACCTGTCCGGGCACCAGCGACTCGTACTCCGCGGGCTCGGGTGCGTTTATCCCGACCACCAGCTCGCTTCGCCCGAACACCTCGGCACGGCTGTACACCGTGGTCGCGCCCGCGCGCTCGAAGTCGGCATCCGAGAACCCCGCCTCGACGCCCGCGTCCTTCTGTACCCAGACCCGGGCGCCGGTCTGGGTAAGCGCCTTGACCCCCGACGGGGCCAGCGCCACACGGTGCTCGCGCCCGCGGATCTCCTTCGGGATGCCGATGTCCATTGACGTGTCTCCCGTAGGGAATTCTAAGGCCCTGCGGGCGCCAAACAAAGGGTTCATCCGGCGAGACCGGGAAAGCCAATGCGGAGACTGTTTCCGTTCTCCCCTCCGTGGAGGTTCTTTTTGCCCCGCGGGCTTTGAGCGGTCGCTCGGGCTGCGCATCGAGCGCAGCCCGCCGACCCGCCTGCGCGTGCGACCGAGCTGGCACAGCCCGTCGTGCGGACCCTCGCTGCTCCCTACGCTGCGCTTCGGGCCAGCGTCTCCACCCGGCGGTCTGGCCGCTCGGGGCCCGCACGCTCCGGCGCCATAGCTCCTGTCGCCCGCGGGGCGGATCTCACCACCACCCTCCCGCTCTGCGACGAAACGCTCGAAAGCCCCTGACACGAGGTGATTTCGGCCCGGCTTGAGTGTCTCTAGCCGAAGGGTGGGGGCTTTCAAATGCCGGTGCCGCGGGAGGCAAATTGCTCCGGAGCCCGCGGGGCAAAAGAAGACCTCCACGGAGTGGAATACGGTAGGGAGCGCGCCCACCGGTGCGGTACAGTTCGCCGGGGGGCCACATGACACCGGAGGAGCTGGAGGAGACGGTCGGCGGGTTCCAGGCCGCCACGATCATCCTGGCTGCCAACCACGCGGGGATCTTCGGCGCCCTGTGCACGGCGCCGATGGGAAGCGCGGAGCTGGCGAAGCGATTGAAGCTCGACGGCCGCGCCGTCGCGACCGTGACCGACGCGCTGGTCTGCCTCGGGGCGCTCGAGCGTGAGGGCGACCGTCTGCGTGTCCCGCTCGCGCTTGTTCCCGCCCTGGATCGGTCGTCCCCGGCCACGCACGCAAACGCGCTCGACCACCGGTGGTACGTGCTGCAGCGCTGGGCCAGGCTCGACTCGGTGCTCGAGACCGGCGAGCCGATCCCACGATTGCAGGAGGACGAGGAACGCCTGCGCGCCTTCATCCTCGGCATGGCCGACATGGCCCGGCGAGGAGCCGCCGCCCTCTGGAGCGCGGTAGACCTCTCGGGCCGTGCGCACCTGGTGGACGTGGGCGGGGGTCCGGGTGAGCTCGCCCTCGCGGCACTCGAACGCTTCCCGGGGCTGGGCGCGACCATCTTTGACCTCCCCGCGGTTCTGCCCATCGCCCGCGAGTACGCGGCGGGCAGGGGGCTCGGGGAGCGGATCCGGTTCACCGCGGGGGACGCCCTGCGCGACGACATCCCGGCCTGCGACGCGGCGCTGGTCTCCTCGTTGCTCCACTCCTACGGGCAGGACGGCGTCAGAAAGATCGCCAGGCACGTCGCGGCTGGCCTGAAGCCTGGAGGCCTCGTCCTGATCCGGGAGTTCATGTGGGACGACGAGGCCCACTCGGGGCCGCTGACCGCGGCGCTGTTCGCGGTGAACATGCTCTCCGGGACTCCCGACGGGCAGTGCTGGGCGGCGTCCGAGCTGCAGGAGATCTTCGGCACGGCCGGGTTCGGGGGATGGAAGCTCAGCCGCCTCGACCCGCGGACGTCGTTGCTCGTCGGCCTACGGCAGGTGTGATCCCCGGCGTCAGGCCGGAGCGGGGCGGCCTTCGCAGAGCGCGCGAATGGCCGTGGCCATCGCGGGGTTCACCTCGCGGGTTCGCTCCAGGAAGCCAAGGATGGCCAGCGCCGACTCGCGGTTGCGCCCATACCCCTGCATGAACGACGGCAGCTCCGCGGTGAGGCCCGGGTAGCGCCGCTCGAAGCGCCGCTCCTCCGCGAAGGTGTCGCGCCCCGCAGTCGCCGGCGCTTCGAGCGAGCGTGCCAGCTCCATCACGTTGCCCACGACCTGGACCTGGATCGCCCGAAACGCAGCGAGCGTCTCCCCGCGCCGCATGCGGCACAGGCCGACGTAGAGACCGGTCAGCGCCTCCCCGAGCAGCCATTCGACCGACGACGGCGTCACGGCGTCGCTCCTCAGCGGGGCGCACACCGACCCGTCGAACCCCTCCCGCCTCCACACCAGGCGTCCCGGCGCGAACGGGATCCCGGAGAGCTCCCGCACCTCGAACACCGCGAACTCGCAGAACACCCCGTCATCGAACAGCGCCTTGTGGCCGTCGGGCGTGTTCCGGTAGGCGTATGCAACCGGGCGAGCCCGGGCCAGCCAGTCCAGGTCCTCGATGAAGGCCGCCTTGGCCCCATCCTTCACGAGGACGAAGAAGTCCAGGTCGGAGTCGTCGTCGAGCCTGTCGGTCTCGAGCCCGACCGAGCCCAGGCCCAGCAAGCCCAGCGCACCCTCCGTGTTCTCCAGTGCCGCGCCGATCTCGTCCAGCCGCTTCAGGAGCAGCTCACGCTTGCGCATTTCTTCACAATCTCCGGGGTTACCTGTGTGCTGGCTTTGTAGTTTGCTGCCTGTTGCCTCTTGCCGTCCTCAATCACCCCCGCGGCATCGGCAGCAGCGCCCCCCCCGAAACCGGGAGGTCGAGGCCGGTGAGGTGGCATTGCCGGTCGTCGGCCAGGAAAACCACCGCGGACGCCACGTCCTCCGGCTCCGCAACGCGCCCGAGGGGAATCGCGCTCACGATCTTTTCGAGCTTGCCGGGGATCGCGAAGCTCGCCGCCGACATGGGGGTGTTCACCCAGCCCGGTGAGACCAGGTTCACACGGATGCCGGGGGCAAGCTCCTGGGCCAGTGACTGCACCAAGCCCCAGAGTGCGGCCTTGGAGCCCGCGTAGTGGCTGTGGCCCGGCTCGCCCCGCTCGCCCGCCGTGGACCCGATGAAGACCATGCTTCCCCGCTTTATGACCCGAGCGGCCTCCCGGGCCAGGAAGTAGGCCGAGAACGTGTTCGTCCGGAAGATCTTCTCCAGGTTCTCGGCGGTCAGGGTCCGAATGTCGCCGTCGTTCCAGATCCCCGCCGAGTGCACGAGCACGTCGAATGCGCCGGCCGCCCGCACCAGCGCCACGCACCCCTCCTCCCGCGAGAGGTCCGCGGCCGCCGGGACCACTCGCTTCGCGCCGAATTCCGTCCGCAGCTCCTCCACCGCCGCGCGCCCGGTGCGGCAGTGCGCCACCACCCCATCTCCCCCGGCCAGGAAAGCTCTGGCACAGGCCAGGCCGATCCCGCTGGACGCCCCGGTCACCACCACCCGCCTCATGCCGTTCCCTCCCTCGGGACGCCCATCGCGTCTGCGTACGCCGCCACCGCCACGAGCGCCTTGAGCGTCAGCCAGCGGGAGGGCTGGCCCACCCGCTCGCCGAACGGTGCCACCTGTTGAAGCGCCCAGCAGCCGCCCCCGTCCTGCCGAGCGAGAACGCCGAGCAGCGCCGCCAGGATCGGCGGCTCCACGGGCCAGCCCAGACGGGCAAGCGCCGAGAGCGCATCCAGGAGATCCGTCCGCCCCAGGGTTGGGTGGGAAAACGCCCACCACCCGCGGGGCGCGTTTCCCTCGAGGAACAGCCCGCGCTCCAGCAGCCCCCGCCCCGCCCGGTCGGAGAGCCTCGCCACCTGGGCCCGCTCGGACGGAGGCAGCTCCGCCGCGAAACGTAGCAGCGCCACGGCGGCCACCGGGCAGGCGCCCCCAACCAGGTGGCGGAGCTCCGGGCACGACCAGAGCCCGCTTCCGCCGTCGCGCTCCACGAGCCAGGCCACCGCCTCGCGTATCCGAGGGTGGTGGGCAAAGCCGAAGCGCGCCATCGCCGCGCACACCTCGGCGGTGAAGCACGCGGCCGGAGGCCTACCCTTGGCGGCGCTGAACCCTCCCGAATGCGGCCGGAGCTGCTCCAGCAGCACCTCGGCGGCCCGGGCCACCCGCGGGTCTTCGGGATCGGCGCCAAGAGCCGCGAGGGCCATGAGGTGCCCGGAGGTGCCGCCCCAGCGTGCCCCGTAGGCCACGGGCGAACCCCAGTAGCCGAGCGGGTTCTGCTGAGCGAGGAGGTCTGAGCACGCGCCGGCCTCGCGAGCGGCGAGACGCGAACGCACCACCGCGGGGCTGTCGTGCGGGCGCCCCAGCAGCTCCACCAGGGTGCGCCACACCACGCCCGGCTCGTCGTCAGCGAGCAGGAAGCGGGTGGGATCGCCCTTGAGGTGACGCCACCACGTGGCCTCGCTCACGCTAAGCGTCTCCGCTTGGCTTTGGTTACCTGGATCTGTTGCAGCGCCCCGCTGATGCGGGCGATCTTGCGGTTGCGCACCTGAATCGCCGCGATGTCCTCGAGGTCCATCGGCTCGCCCCGGATGTCACGCAGGATCTTCTCGAGCTCGAACTGGAGCTGGTCCAGCTCCGGGTCCAGGAGGCGCTTGAGCTGCACGGCGGAGATGAGGGTGTACCCCGCCGCGACCTGATCCGCCATCGCCGGTGCCGACCCGCCCATGTACGGACTCATTCACACCCTCCCCGCGCTGTGGGTCAATCGCAAGACGTCGCGCCAGAATGGTAACACCTCCCGCGCGTGGGAGGGGCGGCCGAGCGGCAGGCCACGGCCCCGAGGGCGGACCGGGCCTCGGGGGGCCGATGGCGCGCGCCAGACAGCAATGGAACGTTTCGGCGGGCCCGCCGGCCCTCAGGGGGAAACCATGGCGCTCGAGAGCCTGGACCTGTACGGAATCGAGGACCTCTACACCGACGAGGAACGGATGGTGCGGGACACCGTGCGCGCCTGGGTGCGCGAGCGAGTGCTCCCCCACATCGAAACCTGGGCCTGGGAGGGGCGCTTCCCGGACGAGCTGGTTCCCGAGATGGCGGAGCTCAGCCTGTTCGGCGCGACGTTCTCGGAGTACGGCCTGCCCGGCCTTTCGAACGTGGCCTACGGCCTCGTGATGCAGGAGCTGGAGCGGGGGGACTCGGGGCTGCGCTCGTTCGTGTCGGTGCAGTCGGCCCTCGTGATGTACCCGATTATGACCTGGGGCTCCCAGGCGCAGAAGGATCGCTGGATACCGCTCCTTGCGAGCGGCCGGGCGGTCGGCTGCTTCGGGCTTACCGAGCCCGATTTCGGCTCCAACCCGGCCGCCATGCGCACCCGTGCCCGGCGCGACGGCGAGGAGTGGGTCGTCAACGGGGAGAAGGCATGGATCACCAACGGGTCGATTGCGGACGTCGCGGTGGTCTGGGCCAAGGATGATGACGGCATCGTGCGCGGTTTTCTCGTCGAGCGGGGAATGCCGGGCTTTTCGGCTGTCGAGCACAAGGGCAAGTACTCGCTGCGGGCTTCGGTGACATCCCAGCTCGTGCTCTCCGACTGCCGGGTTCCCGAGTCCAGCCGCCTGCCCGGAGCCTCCGGCCTCAAGTGTCCCCTCGCATGCCTGACCCAGGCCCGCTACGGGATCGCGTGGGGCGCCCTCGGCTCCGCCCTCGCTACTTTTCACGCCGGGCTGGACTACGCGAGGACCCGCACGCAGTTCGGCGGCGCGCCCATCGCCAGCCACCAGATCATCCAGGAGCGCCTGGTGTGGATGGCCAACGAGATCACCAAGGGGCAGCTGATGGTCTGGCGGCTGGGGCGGCTGAAGGACGAGGGGAAGGACACCTCCGTGCAGGTCTCCCAGGCCAAGCGCAACTCCTGCTGGGTGGCGCGCGAGTGCGCCCGCCTCTCGCGGGAGATCCACGGCGCCAACGGGATCGTCAACGAGTTCCCCGTCATGCGCCACCTGATGAACATCGAGTCGGTCTACACCTACGAGGGCACCCACGACATGCACACGCTGATCCTGGGCGAGCACCTCACAGGGATCCCCGCCTTCATGCCGCCAAGTGAAGTGTGAACAACCGGATGCTCAGACGTTCAGGAATCCGAATGTCCGAACGACGGCACGCGAAGACGTACAGAAAGACGAACACTCAAACGGTCCGACGTCCATGGACCCGACCAAACGGGCATGAGCGGCACCCGCAGAGCCTCCCTGGGGTCAGGGCGCGACTGTCAGCGTCACTTACGCTCCCGGCGCCAGACCACCTTGCCCCCCACGACGGCGGCCGCGGGCCAGCCCTTCAGCCGCTGCCCCGCGAACGGCGTGTTGCGGGAGAGGGAGCGGAACCGGTCGGGGTTGACCGTGGCGCGGGCATTCAGGTCCAGCAGCGTGATGTCGGCCGGGCTGCCCACCTTCAGCGACCCGCCGGGGAGCTTGAACAGCCGCGCCGGGTTCGACGACCACAGCGCGACGAACAGGCGGAGCGGGAGCTTGTGCTTGCGCACGAGCAGGTCGTAGGTCACCGGCACCGCGGTCTCCAGGCCCACGACACCGAACGGCGCGAGGTCGTACTCGAGCGCCTTCTCGTCTGCGTGGTGCGGGGCGTGGTCGGTGGCCAGGCAGTCCACGGTGCCGTCCAGGACCCCCTGGATGAGCGCCTCGACGTGCTCGGGGCTGCGCAGCGGCGGGTTCATCTTGGTGTCGGTGTCGAAGGAGGTGTCGGCCACCGCCTGGTCGGTGAGCGCCAAATGGTGCGGTGTCACCTCGCAGGTCACCGCGGCCCCCCTCGCCTTGCCCTCGCGGACGCGATCGAGCGCGCCGCGCGTCGAGAGGTGCGCGATGTGCACGCGCCCACCGGTCAGCTCGGCGAGCACCACGTCGCGCGCCACCATCACCTCCTCCGCGGCGGCCGGGATGCCGCGCAGGCCGAGGCGCGTCGCCACGGCGCCCTCGTGCATCACGCCCTTGGCGACCAGCGTCGGCTCCTCGCAGTGGTCCACGACGGGAACGTCGAAGAGCTGCGTGTACTCGAGGACGCGCCGCATCAGGTAGGCGTTGTGGACCGGCCGGCCGTCGTCGGAGAACGCCACCGCACCCGCGCGGACCATCTCCCCCACCTCGGCCAGTTCCTCGCCCTCGAGGCCTTTGGAAACCGCACCGACCGGGTAGACCCGCGCCAGGCCGGCCTCTGCCGCCCGCGCACGGATGAACTCGGTCACGGCCGCGCTGTCGTTGGGGGGCTGGGTGTTGGGCATGCAGCAGACGGCGGTGAAACCCCCGGCGACCGCCGCGGCCACCCCGCTGGCGATGGTCTCCTTGTACTCGAACCCGGGCTCCCGCAGGTGGACGTGAACGTCGATGAAACCGGGGGCGACCACCAGGCCGGTGGCGTCGATGACCTGTGCGTCCTTGTCCTCGATGCGCTCCGCGAGACGGGCGACCTTGCCGTCAACGATCAAGACGTTCAGCCCCTCGTCCAAGCGCTGGGTCGGGTCCACAACCCGCCCGTGCTTAATCAGCAGCCGGCTCACCGTGTCCTCCCGCCAAGAGGTAGAGAACTGCCATCCGCACCGCCACACCGTTGGTCACCTGCTCCAGGATCACCGACTGGGGGCCGTCCGCCACCCGTGAGTCGATCTCCACGCCCCGGTTCATGGGCCCGGGGTGCATCACCAGGCAGTCCTTCTTCGCAAGCTTGAGCCGCTCGGGGGTGAGCGCATAAAAGTCGTAGTACTCGCGGACCGTTGGGAAGTTCATCCGCCCCTGCCGCTCGAGCTGGATACGCAGCATCATGACGACATCCGCCCCGGCTATCGCTTCCTCCATGCGCCGGTACACCTCGCACCCCATCGCATCCATGCCGACCGGGATCAGGCTCGGGGGACCCGCCACCCGCACCTTCGCACCCATGCGGCTGAGCAGCAGAATGTTCGAACGTACCACCCGGGAGTGCTGCAGGTCGCCGACGATCGCCACTACCTGCCCTTCCAGAGTCTGGCGTTTCAGCCGGATCGTCAGGGCGTCGAGGAGAGCCTGCGTGGGGTGTTCGTGGGCGCCGTCACCGGCGTTGATCACCGAGGACTTGAGGATCCTGGCGAGCTGGTGGGGAGCACCGGCGTACTGGTGCCGGAGCACGATGAAGTCCGGCTGCATCGCCTCCAGGTTGAGGGCGGTGTCCAACAGAGTCTCGCCCTTGCTCACCGAGGACGCCGAAGCCGAGAAGTTCAGGGAGTCGGCGGAGAGCCGCTTCTCCGCCACCTCGAAGGAGAAGCGGGTACGGGTCGAAGCCTCCATGAATAGGTTGACCACCGTCTTGCCGCGCAGTGCCGGGACCTTCTTGATCGGGCGCTGGGCGATGTCGCGCATCTGCTCGGCGGTGTCGAGGATGAGTTGGATCTCGCCCGGGGAGAGCGGGTCGATGCCCACGAGGTCCTTGCCCCGCAAGCGGGGCGCCGCCTTCACGGTCATCCCGCCACCTCCTTGGCGATCCAAACCCCCTCCTCGCCGTCGCTCTCCTTCACGCGCACCTGCACGTCTTCGGTGCGAGAGGTCGGCACCACCCGCCCGACGAAGTCGGCCGCAATCGGAAGCTCCCGGTGTCCACGGTCGACGAGCACCGCCAGACGGATCGCTCTCGGCCTTCCATAGTCCATCAGGGTGTCGAGGGCCGCCCGGACCGTGCGACCCGTGTACAGGACATCGTCAACGAGGCAGATCACCTTCTCGTCCACGGCGACCGGCAGATCGGTGTCGCGCAGGAGCGGTTGCTGGTGGGCGGCCCGCCACGGGCCCACGTCGTCCCGGTAGAGCGTGATGTCCAGCGCCCCCACCGGCGGCTCGTGGCCGGTCGCGGCCGTCACCAGCTTCGCGAGCCTCCGCGCCAGCGGCACGCCGCGGGTCTGCACGCCGACGAGGTAGAGCAGCTTTTCGTCCCCGACCTGCTCCACGAGCTCGGCAGCCATCCGCTCCAGCACTCGCGCAACGCCACGCGCGTCCAAGACTTGCACCCTATGCATGGGCTCTCCCCCGAGAATGCTGACCGCCTCGCATCGGGCGCTCATGCTAGCACACCCGGCGCAGGCCGAGAGTGAGATATGATCTGGCCGGACAGGGAGACGACAGATGAGGAGAGCGTTGCTGCTGCTTGCGCTCGTGCTGCTCGCCGTGCCGGCCCTGGCGGCCGACCAGCCTGCGGCGACCGCCCAGGTGTGTACCGCCGTGAAGGACCGCGCACCCGAGGGCGCGGCCGAGAAGTTCCCGGCGAGCGTCGGCGAGCTGTACTGCTTCTCACAGCTCACCAACGTGACCGACAGGGTCGCGCATGTCTGGTTCCACGCCGACCGGGAGGTCTTCAGGATCGAGCTGCCCGTCAAGGCCGCCCGCTGGCGGACCTGGTCGGCGAAGAAGATCCTGCCCGGCACGACCGGGGCGTGGCGGGTCGAGGTCCAGGACGCCGCCGGAAAGGTCCTGGCCGTCGCGAAATTCACGGTCGAGTAGCCGCACCGCGGCGGCTACTCGACATACCCCATCGCGCGCGCAATGCGCTACGATGGTCTGCGAAGGGGGTAGAAGATGAGAGCGACGTTGTCTTGTCTCGCCCTGCTTTTGATAGCGGCCTCATTCGCCTCCGCCCAGGAGCCCTCCGCCACCGCAGTCGTCTGCACCGCCATCGCGAACAAATCGTGCGAGGGCGCGGCCGTGACGTTCTCCACCAGCGCGGGAAAGCTGTACGGTTTCTCGCAGGCGGTCAACGTCCCGGAGAAGATCGTGCACGTCTGGTTCTTCAGGGACCGTGAGCTCGGGCGGATCGAGATGGCCGCACCCAAGGCTCCACGCTGGAAGTGCTTTTCCAACGTCACGCTGGCGAGGAACATGATCGGGCCCTGGCGACTCGAGGCCCGCGACGCCAACGGCAAGGTATTGGCCAGCTTCAACTTCACAGTTCAGTAGACTGTCGACTCTCTCCCATCCTTTAGGTCCCCGAAGGCAGCGGGGCCAGGCAATCTTGTGCCTTCGCGGGCGGCTCAGGCCGCCCTTTCGCGTGGGAGGAATTCCAGCGCGAGAGCACCCAGCACGAGCGCCGCACCAGGCAGGACATGGAGCGGCGGCACCTCGCCGATGAAGAGCCAGGTCCACAGCGAAGCCAGCACCGGCTCCAGCAGGACCGCGAGGTTGACCCGGTACGCCTCCATGTGCGCGAGCGCCCAGTTCAGGAGCGTGTGGCCGACGAGGGTGGGCCCGAGCGCCATCCCGAGCAGCGGCAGCCAGGCGACCGTCGCCGTCGGCCAGGGCGGCACCCGCAGGGCAAGGACCGCAGCGACCAGCGCAACCGCCGCGCCCCCGTAGACCACGGTGAGGTAGCCCGCCAGAGGGACCTCGCCCCGCAGGCGCTTGCCGACGATCAGGTAGCCGGCCGCGCACGCCGCACCGGCAAGGGCCATGAGGTCCCCCACCAGCGCCCTCGGTGAAAGGCGAAAGTCCCCACCGACGATGATCACCACTCCGGCGAGGGCCAACGCGAAGCTGACCACGTTGCGTCCCGCGATGCGTGCTCCGAGGAACCGGGGCGAGAGCAGCAGCACCCACAAAGGCCCGGTTGTCACGAGCACGACCGAGGCGGACACGCTGGTGAGCCACAACGACGGAATCCACAGCCCGAAGTGCAGCCCCAGCAGGAGCCCGGAGAGAAGAGCCGCGGGCCGATGGCGCGCCGGAATGGCGAGGCTGCCGCGCGCCGCCGCGACAGGCAGCAACAGGCCGGCCGCCAGGACCATCCGCCACATCGCGACCGCGAGCGGGGCGGCCGCGGTTACCCGCGCGAGCGGGGCGCCCCACGAGACCGCCAGCACCGCGACCGAGAGGCCGAGCAACGCTTTCCAGCTCAATGGGAGAACCCCTCGGCGAGACCTGCGGCTATCGCGTGTGCGAGCTTCTCACGGAACCTCCAGCTGAGGAGGAGCTCCCGGTCCTGCTCGTTGTTCAGGTTGCAGACCTCGACGAGGACCGCCGTGGGTACCGTCGAGTACCGCAGCACCGCGGGCACCCACCGCGAGCCCCCTCGCAGAACCGAGGCGCGCACCGGCTGGTACGGGTGGACGGGCACGGACGACTGCTCGGCGGCACGCACGATGGACTCACCGAGCTGGCTGGACAGCGCCTCGGAGCGGGAGCGGAAGCTCTCCGGGTAGCGGTGCGCCTTCATGGTCCTCACCTCGCGGCAGGGGTAACCGGCCCTCGTGAAAGGGGCTCGCGACGAGCGCAGGGAGCGCGCCGGCACGTAGACCATCAACCCCCTCACCGCCGGGTGCAGCGAGTCGGCGTGAATCGAGACGAACGCGACCCGCTCCGGGTTGACCTTCTGCCGCTTGAGGCGCTCCAGCAAGGAGTTCCCCAGGATCCAGCGCAGGTGCACACCGGTGGAAGAGTCGGCGAGGTCGTACGGCGGGTCCACCAGGAGCTGCTGGTCTCGGCTGGGCGGCAGGATGTCGCGCTCGTCCTTGCGCTTGGGGAGCGAGGCGTCGCGCACGGTCACCCAGACCGTCGCCTTCGTCTGCTCCTCCAGCACCCGCTTGACCCGGTTCATCACGTCGTAGACGTAGGTGCTCTCCCAC
>JALHTD010000476.1 GCA_022865555.1 Thermoanaerobaculaceae bacterium
CTTATATGCGTGTCCAGGTACAGCTCGCTGACCTGGCGATCAAGTGTATGACCACAGGCATTGCTCGCCCCGGGAGCAGCACCGTCGCAGGTCTCCGCCAGGAAGCCCCTGAGGAGCGCGTAACCGAGGTCGTGGCGCGCCTTGCGCCCAAGCTTGGCCACCGCCAGAGTCTACCCGGAGCGCGCCTGCGCGGCCATAGGAGCCTGTCCAGGTAATACTCCGGCTGCGAATCCCGATGGCATCCGGCTGGCTGTGTCAGCCGTCGCGAAAAGTCCTCGACGTAGCTCCGGCTTCGCCTCCGGGCTCTTCGCTCGGCTTCCTTGCCATCCGGCGCCCTCGGAATTCTCGCTTTCGTCGTTTACCCGGACAGGCTCCTTGGGGCGGGGGCGAGTATCATCGTTGCGCTGGAGGTGCGTGTGGGCGCGACGCGGGGTGAGCTCTTCATCGTTGCGTCGCCTTCGGGCGGCGGAAAGACCACGATTATCCGTCGCGTGATGCAGGAGTTCGCGGCGCAGGGCCGCGAGGCTCACTTCTCCGTCTCGCACACCACCCGCCCCCCGCGCCCCGCCGAGCGCCACGGCGTGGACTACTTCTTTGTAGACCGGGCCACCTTTCAGCGCATGGTCGCCGACGGCGAGTTCCTGGAGTTCGCCGAGGTCCACCGCAACCTGTACGGGACCTCGCGGGCGGAGGTGGAGGAAAGGCTTGAGCGGGGCTGCGACGTCTTCCTGGACATCGACGTGCAGGGGGCCCGGCAGGTGAGGGCGTCGGTGCCCGATGCGGTGAAGGTGTTCATCTTTCCGCCCTCGTACGCGGAGCTGCGCCGCCGGCTGGTGGCTCGCGGCCAGGACGACGAGGCGGCCATCGAGCTCCGGCTGAAAAACGCGGTGCAGGAGATGCGCGAGTACGCGGAGTTCGATTTTGTTATCATTAACGACCGCCTCGAGGAGGCGACCCGCGCCCTCGCCAGCGTGGTTGCGGCGGCGAGGATGTGGCCGTTTCGGATGCGGGCCAGGGTCCAGCCGATCCTGGAGGAGTTCGAGCGGACGGTGAAGAAGGAGGAGTGATGTCGGATTTGCCAGAGGGAATCGATAGCACCTTTCGCTACATCCTGATCGCCGCCAAGCGTGCGCAGCAGCTGATCAGCGGGGCAAGGCCGCGCGTGACGACGCGCCACGTCAAGCCCACCACCGTGGCGCTCGCGGAGCTGGCCGCCGACGACGTGCCCTGGCGCAAGGTCACCGCGGAGGAGTACGAGGTGCTGCTGCAGCAGGAGGTCGCGGCCAAGGAGGCTGAGGAGCACGCCCCGGTGCTGTTCCCGATCCCGCCGCCCATCATCCTCGCCATCGTCGAGCCTGTGGCCGAGGCCGAAGAGGAGGAGGAGAAGGAGACTCTCGAAGAGGAGCTCGAGGGCCCCAAGTTCGACGAGAACCTCGAGGTGGTCGAGGAGCCGGCGGCCGAGGTCCTGCTCACCGAGGAGATAAGCGAGGAGTAGGTGCGCGGCCGTGTGGTTCTGGGTGTCTGCGGGGGGATCGCGGCCTTTCGGGCCGTGGAGGTGTTGCGCGGCCTAGTCAAGGCCTCCTGTCGGGTCTTTCCCATTCTGACGAAAAACGCAACGCGTTTCGTGACCCCGCGCACCTTCGCAGTGCTCTCCCGAGGGCGGGTACAGGTGTCGCTCTGGGGCGAGCCCACGAGCCCCGGCATCGACCACATCGACCTCGCCCGCCGTGCCGACCTGCTCCTGGTGGCTCCGGCGACGGCCAACGTGCTGGCCAAGATGGCGGCGGGGGTGGCCGATGATGCCCTGACGACCTATGCGCTGGCGCATCGCGGCAGAGTCGTTCTGGCGCCCGCGATGAACACCTTCATGCTGAAGCACCCGGCGACGCAGCATGCGCTCGCGGTGCTGAAGGACCGTGGCGCGGTGATCGTCGAGCCGGTCTGGGGTCTGCTCGCGGACGGCGAGCTCGGGGTCGGCAAGCTCGCGGAGGTGGAGGAGATCGTGGGCGCGGCGCTGGCCGCCCTCCCGCCGCGCGGGCCCCTCGCCGGGACGAGGCTCCTGATCACCACCGGCCCGACCCGGGAGCCGATCGACGCCGTGCGGGTGATCACCAACCGGTCTTCGGGGAAGATGGGCGTCGCGCTCGCGACCGCGGCGCGCGAGCTCGGCGCGGAGGTACGGATCCTCGCGGGCCCGGGTGTGGCGGTCCCCGGCGGCATGCAGGTCGAGCGGTTCGAGACCGCGGCCGACCTGGGCCGGCTGCTGGAGCGCCGGGCGCCGGAGAACGACGCGGTCTGGCACGCGGCGGCGGTGGCCGACTTCCGGCCGACCGAGGTGGCAGAGGGCAAGCTCGACCGGCGGCAGGGGGGCCTGCAGGTGGCGCTCGAGCCCGTACCGGACCTGGCGGCCGGCATGCCCCGCCGCGACGGTCGCCCGTACATCGTGATCTTCGCGGCCGAGCGCGCGGCCGAACTCGAGGAGCGCGCGGGGCGCAAGCTGTCCGCCAAGGGCGCGGACGCGGTAGTCGCCAACCCCATCGACGAGGCCGGCCTCGGCATGGAGGCGGCGCACAACCGCGCTTTGGTGCTCTCGCGCCTGGGCCTGCGGCGGGAGTTCGCGGCTCAGGACAAGGAGGCGCTCGCCCGCGAGCTGCTCCTCACCCTGGCTCCGGAGATGGTGGCGAGGCGCGACACATGCGCCGCCGCGACCTCCTCAAGTACCTCGACGACTTCGGCTGGCGCGACGTGGACGCCGCGGCGTCTTTTGCAACGAAACCGGCACCCGCGGCCGAGAAGCAGGCCCCCGCGCGCGCGGGGGCTGGCGGAGAGGATCCCCTGGCCGCCGGGGACCTCGCCGAGATGGCCCGGCGCCTGGCGGACTGCCGGCGCTGCCGGCTCTGCCAGGGCCGCACCCAGGTGGTGTTCGGCGTGGGCGACCCGAAGGCGCGGGTGGTGTTCGTCGGCGAGGGGCCGGGGGCCGACGAGGACCGCATCGGCGAGCCTTTTGTGGGCCGGGCGGGTCAGCTGCTCAACGTGATGCTGCCCTCGATCGGGCTGCGCCGGGAGGACGTCTACATCGCCAACATCGTCAAGTGCCGCCCCCCGGGGAATCGGGATCCCCAGCCCGACGAGGCCGCCGCCTGCATGCCGTTCCTCAAGAGGCAGATCGAGCTGATCAACCCCGAGGTGATCGTGCTGCTCGGCCGGATCGCCGCCCGCTTCCTTCTGGGCACCACCGCCCCGATCTCCAGCTACCGCGGGAAGTGGACCGTCTGGCACGGACACGCCGTCCTGCCCACCTACCACACCGCCTACCTGTTGCGTAACCCGGCTGCCAAGCGCGAGTCCTGGGTGGACTTCAAGCAATTGAAAAAGAGGCTTGAAGGCTTGAAGGACTGAAGGCTCGAAGGTTTTTCTCCGTCTGGAGCCTCAAGCCTGCTCGTGCGGCCACCACGGCCACGGCTTCGCGTTGAGCACGTCGCTCGCCGTGGCCCACCCCTTGCGGGCGATGCCGAGTCCCCAGCGCACGTCGGTGAGGCCCGCCGGATCGTGAGCGTCCGGAGCAATCACGATCGGGACGCCGAGCGCCACCGCGCGTCGCACCCACCGCCAGTCGAGGTCGAGGCGGAACGGGTGGGCGTTGATCTCCACCGCGGCGCCGCTCTTCGCGGCCGCCTGCAGCACGGCCTCGAGATCCACCTGGTACCCCTCTCGGGCGAGTAGCAGCCGGCCCGTGGGGTGGCCCAGGATCGTGCCGCGCCCCTGTGAGACCGCGCGCGCCAGGCGGGTCGTCTGCGCCTCGGTGCTCTGGCGGAACGATGAGTGAACCGATGCCACAACGAAGTCGAGCGGCACACCCGCCGGCAGGTCGAGCACGCCGTCGGCCAGGACGTCCGCCTCGAGCCCCCGCAGGAGCAGCGGCTTGCCGCCCCGCGCGTTGTGGGTGGCGATGGCCTCGCCCTGGGCGCGCAGGCGCTCGGCGTCGAGCCCATGCGCGTACGCAGCGACCTGCGAGTGGTCCGCGATCCCGAGCAGCGACCAGCCCAGCGTCGAGGCGGCTTCCGCCATCTCGGCGAGCGAGGCCGTGCCGTCCGAGTCGGTGGTGTGGACGTGCACGGCACCCAGAAGGTCGTCCTCCTCCACCAGCTTCGGCAACGTCCCTTTCGCCGCGGCGGCAACTTCGCCGGTCCCCTCGCGCAGCTCGGGGGCGATCCAGGGCAGCCCGAGCTTCCCGTAGGCCTCTCGCTCTTCGGCGCAGGAGATCTCGTGCCCGGCGGCGTCGGCGAGCGTGCCGTCCGCGAGCTTCAGCCACCCCCGCACCGCGTGGGCCGCAAGCTGATCGAGGTGCTCGCGGCTCCCGGTGTGCCACAGCAGGGCGAGCCCGAAGCCGGCGCGCGGTGGCGTGAAGACGCGCACCGGCGGCCCCGAGGGGTGGCGGCCGGTCACTGCCTCTCTCGAGACAGCGATGTCCTCCAGCACCTTTGCGAGGGCGGCCTTCACCTTGGCGGCGGGTGCACCGGCGCACACGACCACGACCTCGGTGATGACCTCGCAGTACCTGCGCACCTCGCCGGCCACCTCTGCCGCGCAGGAGGGCAGGGCGTGCCGAAGCGCGGCCAGCGTCTCCTCGGCCGCCTGCCACCCTGTCGAGAGGTGGTGCTTGTCGGCCGAGTGGCGGCGAAACTCGATGGCGTCCAGAAGCTTCTTCTGGCTCGCCGGTCCGAACCCGGCGAGGGTGACGAGACGGTTCTCGCGGCACGCGTACTCGAGCTCGCCCGGCGTCGTGATGCCGAGCTCCTGCCAGAGGATGCGCACCCGCTTCGAACCAAGGCCGGGAAGGGAGAGGAGCTCGGGGAGGCCAGCCGGGAGCTTGTCCCGCAGCTCGGCGAGCTGCGCGGGCTCGCCGCGGTCCAGCGTCTCAACGATGATCGCCGCGATGCCCTTTCCGATGCCCGGAATGACGGTGAGCTCGCCGCGGGCCGCGGTCTCGTTGAGGTCCTCCTGGTGGCGCAACACGGCGCGGGCGGCGTTCGCCATGGCTCGGACCTTGAACGGGTTCTCGCCGGCGAGCTCGGCCAACATCGCCAGCTCCTCGAGGACTGCGGCGACCCGGCGGCGCTCATCCATGGCTTCGCGTGTCCTTTGCATGCTATAGTTTAGTGAGTTTTATGCTTCCGCGCTGGCCCTTCTCGCGCTCGCTGCTCTACCCGCTCACGGCGATCCTCGTCGCGCTCGCAGTTCTGCCGGTGGGGCTGGTGGGCTGGGGGTTCGTCTCCACCAACCGCGAACAGGTCGCGACATTGGAGATGCAGTACCTGACTCGGCAGGCTGTCGGGCTGGCGCGCGAGGTGGAGCTCTACTTCCTCGACAGCGTCGGGCGGATCGAGTCCGTGGCGCAGGCGCTCCGACCTGGCGAGGGGCAGCCGTTGCAGCCCGACGCCTCCTCCGAGATCCTCAACGAGCTCGTGCGTGAGAACCGGCACATCGTCCTGCTGCGGTTGCTCGACGCCTCGGGGAAGGGGTCGTTCGTGCAGAACCGCGCCCTTTCGCCGACCGCCGAGGCGGAGCTGGAGCCCGTGCTGGGCGAGGCGTTTGCGGCCAACCTGCGCGGGAGGCCTGTGCGGCGCGACCTGCTGCGGCCACAGGGCGAGGACCCGATGGTGCTCGTGTCGCTCCCGCTCAAGGGCCAGCATGGGACCGTGGCGGGGGCCATGCAGGGGGTCGTCTCGTTGGAAGGCGTGGTCGCGCGCCTTGCCGAGGAGGGCGTCCGCGGAGTGACGGTGGACGTGGTCGACAAGAGCGGCAACGTGGTGTTCTCGAGCGAGTCAACCCGGGTAGGCAAATCCGCGCAGACGCACCCGCTGGTGAAGCAGTTTCTCGAGGCGCCGGTCCGCCTGACCAAGACCTACAGCGATCCGCTCCGTCCGGGCGGCGACGAGGTGCTCGGCTCGCTCTGCCCGGTGGAGAGGCCGCCGTGGGCGGTGGTGGCGGCCCGCGACGTTGGGGTCGCCTTCGCGGCCGTGAGGAACATGGCCGAGACGACGGCACTCCTCGCGGTGGGCACCGCGCTGGTGGCCATGGTCGCCGGGGTGATTCTGGCGCGGCGCATCACCTCGCCGCTGCGCAACCTGGCCGAGGTGAGCACCGCCGTCGCCCAGGGCGACTTCACGCGCCAGGTGCCCGTGACCTCCCGCAACGAGCTCGGTCAGCTGGCGGAGAACTTCAACGTCATGGCTGTGGAGATCGATCGCTACGTGCGCTCTCTGCAGCACGCACTGCAGGAGAACAAGGAGCTGCTGGTCGACTCGATCCGCGCGCTGGCGGCTGCCATCGACGCGAAGAACCCCTACACACGCGGCCACTCGGAGCGTGTGAGTCAGTACGCGGTCGCGATCGCCCGCCACTGCGGGATCTCGGGTAGCGAGCTGGAGAAGGTGGAGATCGCCGCGCTGCTGCACGACGTGGGCAAGATCGGCATCGAGGATGCGATCCTCCAGAAGCCGGATGCACTGACCGACTCCGAGTTCGCGCAGATGCGGATCCACACCGTGAAGGGGGCCGCCATCGTGAGCCCGATCAAGCGGCTGCGGGAGATGCTGCCGGGCATTCGGTCGCACCACGAGAACTGGGGCGGCGGGGGCTACCCGGACGGTCTTGTCGGCGAACAGATCCCGCTCGTGGCCCGGATCATCGCGGCGGCCGATGTCTTCGACGCGATGACGACGCAGCGTCCATACCAGAACGCCATGGGCCTCGAGTACGTTTTCAAGCGGATGCGCGAGCTTTCGGGGCCTCGCCTTGACCCTGCCATGGTGGAGGCCTTCTTCGCCGCCATCCAGAGGGGAGACCTGGTACCCTTGGGGCGCGTGGAGGTGGCGTGACGTTGCAAAGGCTGGCCCGTTGTTCGGCCTTTCTGGTGGCCCTCGTGCTTCTCGCGGCGTGCGCCTCGAGTCCGGCACAGCGTCCGTCGGCGGCAGCGCCGGAGATCGACCCCAACGACCCGCTCGCCGGCACGCTGCTGATGCAGCAGGGACGGGGGCTGGTGGCTGAGGGCAAGATCTCGGAGGGCATGGAGAAGTACAAGGTGGCCCTGAAGCTGCAGCCGGACAACCCCACGCTGCACAACCTGATCGGGATGGCCGAGCTGCAGCGGGGAAACGCTGCCAAGGCGGTGGAGTCGTTCAACCGCGCTCTCCTGCTGGCACCCAGGTACTCGGACGCTCTCAACAACCGTGGGGTGGCCTACATGCAGCTCGGGCAGTTGAGCCTGGCCGAGTCGGATTTCCTCTCAGTGCTCTCGGACGAGACGCACGCCAACCGCGCGGGCGTCTACTTCAACCTCGGCTCCCTGTACAACGCCCGCGGAAACCTGACGGCGGCGGAGGAGAACCTGCGCCGGGCCACGAGGGGCGGGACTGGGCCCGGGGAGGCCTACTTGCTGCTTGGCCAGGTTGAGGAGAAGCTGGGCAAGGCGGCGTTTGCGGAGACGGCATACCGGGACGCCATGAGCCGTGCCCCGGAGCGGCCCGAGGTGATACTGGTTCTGGCGAAGTTCGTGGACGCCCAGGGACGCAAGGGCGAGGCGCGCGAGCTCTACCTCAAGATCATCGCGGTGGCCCCCAAGTCGCCCGAGGCGCAGCAGGCACGGTTGCGGCTGGAGTGATCACGTGGCGTTTCAGTACCTGCTGACCAACCTCCTGGTTGATGTTCCCGGGGCGCAGGGGGTCGTGTTCCTCGACCCGGAGGGGGAGTCGGTGGAGCTGATCTCGCGCCAGGCCACGGCGTACGAGCTCAAGCTGGAGGGCGCCTATCACGGCATCTTCCTGCGCCAGGCGGCCCGTCTCGCCACCCTGACGGGCGCGGGCGAGCTGGAGCGCATCGCCATCACGGGAACCCAGATGCAGGTGATGAGCCGAGCGCTCAAGGGTGGCTACTACCTGGTGCTGATAATGGAATCGGGGACCTCGACCGCGATCGCCTGCGAGGCGATGCAGCGTGCGAGCGAGCACTTCAACCGTGAGATTCCCTGACCCGAACTGAGGGTTTGGCTTCCGGGGGTGTGTGTTGGATCTGCTGCAAAGGTTGCGGCGCGGGTTGGGAGCGACCCGTTCGCTGCTGGAAGACCGGTTTTCCGCCGCGGGCTGGACCGTCACGCGCGAGACGCTCGAGGAGGCACTCCTGGCCTCCGACGTCGGGCCCGACGTTGCGGAGACCCTGGCGCAGGAGTTCGACCGCGCACGCGGGAAGGGCGAGGTGGCGGCCGGCGATGAGCTCGGCTGGCTGCGGCAGAGGGTGCATATGCTGCTGAGCGCGGGCGAGGGGGACGTGAAGAGGGGCAAGCCCCACGTGACGTTGGTGGTCGGCGTGAACGGGACCGGCAAGACAACCACCGCTGCAAAGCTCGCCGGCCGGGCGCGCGAGAGCGGGAGGCAGGCGGTACTGGTCGCGGCCGACACCTTCCGCACCGCCGCCATCGAGCAGCTGCAGACCTGGGGCGAGCGCGTGCAGGTTCCGGTGGTGGCGCAGCGTCCCGGTGCCGACCCGGGGGCAGTGGTCTTCGACGCGCTCAAGGCAGCGGTCGCCCGCGGCGTGGACGACGTCATCGTGGACACGGCCGGCCGCCTGCACACAAAACACAACCTGATGGCCGAGCTCGAGAAGATGCGCAAGGTGTGCGCGCGCGTGGTGCCCGGAGCCCCGCACGAGGTGCTGCTCGTGCTGGACGCGACCACCGGCACGAACGGCCTGGCGCAGGCGCGCGAGTTCCGTGCCCACGCAGGAGTCACGGGCGTCGTGCTCACCAAGCTCGACGGGACCGCCAAGGGCGGCGTCGTGCTCGCGGTGGCGCGCGAGCTGGGCGTTCCGGTTCGCTGGGTCGGCGTCGGCGAGACCCCCGAGGACCTGTTGCCTTTCGTCCCGGAGGTATTCGCGAGCGCGCTGCTCGGGGGGCTCACATGACCGACCGATGGGTTGCCCTGATGCGTCAGGCGTTGGAGCTGGCCGAGCGTGGCCGCTACGGGACAAGCCCCAACCCGATGGTGGGGGCCGTGCTGCTCTCCCGCAACGGCGACGTGGTGGGCACGGGAGCGCACCTGCGTTGCGGGGGCCCTCACGCCGAGATCTTCGCGCTGCAGGAGGGCGCGGCACAGGCGGCCGGCGGGACCATGGTCGTCACGCTCGAACCGTGCGTGCACCAGGGAAGGACGCCTCCCTGCGTGGGCGCGATCCTCGCAGCCGGCATCGCCCGCGTGGTGATCGGCCCGCGCGACCCAAACCCGTTGGTCAACGGGAGCGGTGTCGAGGCGCTGCGGACCGCGGGCGTGGAGGTCGTGGAAGGGGTGGAGGAGGAAGCCTGCCGGCAGCTGAACCGCCGCTTCTTCCACTGGATCGCCACCGGCTCGCCGTACGTCAGGCTCAAGATGGCGATGACCCTCGATGGGAAGCTCGCGGCTCGCGGCGGGCGCTCGCGCTGGATCACATCGGAGGCCTCTCGGAGGGAAGGGTACGCGCTCCGGGAGGAGTACGACGCGCTGATGGTCGGCGTGAACACCGTTCTGGCCGACGATCCGAGGTTGGTGCGACATCTGGCCCTCAACCCCGACCCGCACCTGCTCCGGGTCGTGCTCGACACCAGCCTGCGCACACCGCCCGAGGCCGTGCTGCTCGAGCGGGACCCGCAGGACGTCGTGATCTTCTGCCGCGAGGGCTCACCTGCCGACCGTCGCAAGGAGCTCGAGGGCAGAGGCGCCACGGTGGTCGAGGTGGGGGACGACGGGCGCGGGCAGTGCGACCTGCGCCAGGTGCTGCGCTGGCTGGCCCCGCACGGGGCGAGCTCCGTCCTGGTGGAGGGCGGCGGCGAGGTGCACTGGTCGCTCCTGCGGGAGGGGCTGGCCCAGAGCGTGCACGCGTTCGTGGCGCCTCTGGTCCTCGGCGGGAGGGAGGCGACGCCGGCGGTGGGCGGAGCGGGGTTCGCCTCACCCCAGGAGGGAGTACGCTTGCGGTTCGTCGAGGTGCGGAGGCTTGAGGAGGACCTGGTGCTGATCGCAGAGGTCGAGCGTGTTTAGTGGGCTCGTCACGGCGCTTGGCGAGGTGCGCGCCCTACGACGCCGCGGTGCCGGCGCAGTCATCGAGGTGCGGTGCGCCCTTCCCGGGGAGCCGCTCGCGGCGGGCGAGAGCGTGGCCGTTCAGGGCGTCTGCCTCACGGTCGTCGCACCGACCGCGGATGGCTTCTCCGCGGACGTCTCGCCGGAAACCCTGTCGCGCACGACACTCGGGTTGCTCCGGCCGGGCTCCAAGGTGAACCTCGAGCGCTCTCTGCGCCTCGACAGCCGCATCGGCGGGCACTTCGTGCTCGGCCACGTGGACGCGACGGCCTCGGTGTCTGCGGTCCGGCCGGGCGACGGGTTCAAGACCGTCCGCTTCGCCCTGCCGGGGGCGGTGGCAGATGAGGTGGCCGAGAAGGGTTCGGTCTCGGTGGACGGCGTTTCCCTCACGGTCGCCGCGATAGGCGAGGGCTGGTTCGAGGTGGCGCTCATCCCGGCGACCCTCTCCGGCACGACGCTGGAGAAGCTGAGGCCCGGCGACAGGGTCAACCTGGAAACCGACGTGCTGGCGAAGTACGTTCGTCGCGCACTCGGCGGCAGGCGGCCGGGTCTCGAGTCCCTGCTTGCAGGCCTTCCCGATGAGACGGATTGAGCCGGCGTTCCCCGACCTGCTGCCGGTGAGCCACCGCCTCGGGCCGCCACCCTCGGTGGCTGCCGGCCGCACCGTGACCCTCGATCCCGTCGAGATGCGCCTCGTCTGGCAGGTTCCGCCGCGGCGGCGGGGCGTTGGCGATCGAAGCGTGCCGAGGCGACCGGTCCGGGTGCTCCTGCACGCCGGGCTCGTGCGCCAGGAGCACGAGTTTCTCGAGCGCCTTCTGGAAGGCGGCTGCGGGGTGCTCGCGATGCTCGACGGAGAACTCGCGCCAAAGAGCCTGCCGGCGCCGACCTTCGAGGGTCAGGCGGTGGTCCTCGCGCCGTGGCTTCCGTCTTTCTGGGGGGGAGCCGCGCTGCCGGACCTGAAGCCCTGGCGCAAACGGGGCGTCGCCGCAGGCGTGCTGCTGTGCCTCGGCCCGGCGCCGGAGCCGTTCGACCAGGTCAACCGGGGCATCGAGGAGGCCAAGGACGCAGGGGCAGCGTTCGTGCTTCCGAGCCCCCTCTCGTTGCCTCCGGAGGACCGGCACAAGATCTACGACGGCCTCGCCGGAGAGGGCGGGGACGAGGACCTGGAGAACCTCCTGTTCCACACCGACCTGGGACAGCTCGCGACGGATCTGGAGCGCGAGGCCTCGCGGGCCTGCCGCCGGGCTGGCCTGCCGGAGGGGCTTCCGGGCCCCGCCACCTCGGTCACGCCGCGGGGCACCTTTGCCGCGAGCGCGCAGCTTCTCCTGTGGGCCCGGCGGCTCGACCTGCTCGATGGCGTGAGCTCGGCCGGCTGGCAGCTCCGGCGCGCCGCGCAGGCGCTGCTCGCCTCGCGCCGCGAGCCGCAGGCGCTGGTGACGGAGGACAACCTGCGGGTCATTCCCGGCTTCACGCCATGGGTCGAGGCGTTCGCGAGATCGGCGTGGAGCGGCGCAGGGGAGCCTTTCGACGAGGTGCTGGCGCGCTGGGTCGCCCATTGAGGAAGGCTCTGAGTTTGAGGTTTGCCCACCCTCCCCTCCACGCTGGCCTGAAGGCATTTGAGGTCAAGCCTTCAGGCTTTCGGGCCTTCATGCCTGAGTCGGCCACACCAGGGCTGGCGATAGGACAAAGTCCAACGTGAGCGGTCGCAGCCGAAAAGCAGTTGGGCTATACATTCACCTCCCGTTTTGCGCCAGCCGCTGTGCCTACTGCACGTTCGTGACGTCCACTGAGCTTGCCTTGCTGCCACGCACCGTTGCGGCACTGTGTCGCGAGCTCGAGCTGCTGGGACGACGGAGCGGCCGGCCCCTCGTGGCCCTGTACCTGGGAGGCGGGACACCGTCGCTGGTACCGGAGGGCCTTCTCGGGCAGGTCTTTCAGGTTCTGGCGCACCACTTCCCCCTTCTCCCTGACGCGGAGGTGACCCTCGAGGCCAACCCCGACGACGTGACGCAGGAGAGGGCGGACGCCTGGTCCCGTCTCGGGGTCAACCGCGTGTCGGTGGGCGTGCAGGCGTTTTGCGATCCGGTGCTCGCGATGCTCAACCGCCGCCACACCGCGGTGCAGGCGCGCGAGGCGGTCGAGCTGCTCCAGAGTGCTGGCTTCTCGGTCTCCGTGGACCTGATGCTGGGCCTGCCGGGCATGTCCGCGAGCGATCTCCAGGCCACGGTCTCCGAGGTCCTGCGCCTGCGCCCCGGCCACGTCTCGGTCTACCTGCTGGAGATGGACAAGCCCCACGCGCTGGGGAGGCTAGCGGCGCGGCGCCCCGATCTCTTCCCCGACGCCGATGCGGCGGCCCGCCAGTACCTGTCCGCGGGCCGGGCGCTCGTGGGGGCAGGGTACCGCCACTACGAGGTGTCCAACTTCGCGCTGCCTGGGAGACTCGCCCGCCACAACATGCGCTACTGGCGTCGCGCCCCCGTGCTCTCGGCCGGCCCTGCGGCGCACGGCCACAGCGGGCGGCGGCGCTGGGCCGCGCCGGATGAGCTGCCGGCGTACCTCGAAGCCGTGGAGAGTGGGCGTCTGCCACGGGCGTGGAGCCGAGGCCTCGACCCGCGCGAGGTGCTCAAGGAGAGTGTCATGCTCGGCCTGCGCCTCGCCCGCGGCGTGAGCGAGGAGCTCGTCGAGGCGTGCGCAACGGAGGTCCCGGGTTTTCGCGACAGACTGGACGATTTTCGCGCGCTCGGGCTCGACCGCCGGAGCGGCGCGCGTGTGCGCTTGACCCCGCGCGGATGGCTCGTCTCCAACGAGCTCTTCGCTGCGATCTGGTAAGTGCGTTTCCTGGACGGACCCGCGATCCGGGGTACACTCCGCACTGGAGGTGGCGATGAGGCGGCTGTGCCTGCCCCTGGTCTCGCTGGTCTTGGCCGCCGGGCTGGCGCAGGCGGGCGGGTTCTCATTCGACCCCCACTTCGCGCAGAAGGACCTCGAAGGCATCGCCGAGGCCTTCGGGGACGTGGTGACGTTTCCCAACGTCGGTACCGCCGTGCCCACCGGCCTCCCGGGCTTCGAGGTCCTCGTGGTGGCCGGGGGTCCCCAGGTGGACACGGGTTCCAGCTGGTGGCACTACGTCGACGCACGGACCGTGGGGGGCGTGCTGTACGGTCAGCGGCTCATCCTCCGCAAGGGTCTACCCCTCAACCTCGACGTCGGGGTTCAGACCGGGCAGGTGGCCGGGGAGAAGTTCTGGGGCGGGGAGGTCCGCTGGGCGTTCATCGAGGGCGGCACCGTGTCCCCGGCGCTGGCGTTGCGGGGAAGCTACTCCCAGCTGAGCGGGGCGCCGTTCGGGTGCGAGGTGGCGGAGGTTCAGTTCCTGATCTCGAAGGGCTTCGCGGTGGTCTCGCCGTACGGCGGGCTCGGCTACCGCAGGGTTTCTGCCCGGGCCACGTTCGGCGAGCCGGCAGCAACCGCGCACTCGGTGGACACCAACCACGGAACCTTGACGGTCGGGGCACGGGTGACCCTGCTGCCGCTCCTTCGCCTGGTCGGGGAGGTGCGGCAGACCTCGACGACCAGCTTCTTCTTCGGAGTGGGGGTGGGGCTGTGAGTACGCGAATGCTCGGGATGGCGTTGGTCGGGCTGGTGGCGGTCGGTGCGGCCTCCGGCTGCAACGAGCCCAGGAAGGAGAAACCCTGGGAGCGCATCACCCGGCTGCGCCTTCACTACCAGGTCTCGCCGAACTTCTTCGAGATGCAGAAGGACAGGGACGGCAAGCCTGTGCTGGCCATGGACCTGACCGTCACGAACACGGGGAAAGAGACGCTCGACCAGGTCACGATGGTGCTCCACGTGCTCGCGCCCGATGGCAAGGACCGCGTGCGGATGCCGCTGACGCTGGACATCTCGCACCTGGTCCCCGGGGTGGCCGGAAAGATCCTCGTGAGCGTCCCGGGTGTGGAGGTCCGCCAGGGGGAGGAGGTGACCCTGCAGATGGAGGGTCAGCCCTCGAAGGCGGACATCGCGAAGTACCCCGAGTACAGGACCGGGGTCAATTGACCGGGGCCACGGAGGGGATCTGGAAGCGGTCGTGGACGATGCGCTCGAGCCTCGGGCGGATCACGAGATCGAAGGTCTGCCCCTTCTCGGGAAACAGGCGCATCGACGCGGTCCGCGCCGCCTCGATCAGGCGCAGGGCCTCGCAGAACGTAAGGCTCTGGTCCTCTGCGAGCACCTGTGCCGTGACGTCCACGAGCAGGCGGAGCCGGCGCAGCCGGTGCTCCTCCTCGCGCTGGGGATCGTTCTCCTCCATCCGATCGAGCAAACCCGGGAGCGGGCTGTGACATTTCCAGGGCGACCCTCATGGCGCCGAAACGCCCCCCACCAGAAGCTAGCACGATACGGGCCACGGTGATGGACGCGTCCCTCCTTGCGGTGGCGATGACCGCCGCGCAGCGTGGCGGCGAGGTCCTCCGGCGCTACTTCCGGACCATGGAGCCCGGACAGGTCACCGAGAAGGCCAAGAACGACTTCGTCTCGACGGCCGACCGCGAAAGCGAGGAGGTCATAGCCGCCTACCTTCGCTCGCAGACCCCGGAGTTCGGGTTGCTCGCCGAGGAGGCCGGGTCGAGCGGGGCGGGCGCCGCCCGCTGGGTGGTGGACCCGCTCGACGGCACGGCCAACTTCGTCCACTCCTTTCCGCACTTCGCGGTCTCGGTGGCGCTGGTGGTGGGCAACGAGATCGAGGTCGGTGTGATCTACGACCCCATGCGGGACGAGCTCTTCTCCGCTGCACGGGGTGGCGGCGCGTGGTGCAATGGCCGCCCGCTGCGGGTGACCTCGCGGCAGGGCCTTTCCGGCGGTTTTCTTACCACCGGTTTTCCCTTTCGGGTCCACCGCCTGCTCGATGTGTACCTGCGGGTCTTTCACGACGTCTTTCTGAGGGTGGCCGCCATTCGGCGCTCGGGCGCCGCGGCGCTGGACCTCGCTCACACCGCGGCCGGGATCTTCGACGGTTTCTTCGAATTCTGCCTCTCGCCGTGGGACATTGCAGCCGGCGCGCTGCTGGTCCGCGAGGCGGGGGGAGTAGTGACGAACCTCGACGGCACCGGGGAGGTCCTGGCTCACGGCAACGTGGTGGCCGCGGCCCCGGGGATCCACGGCGAGCTCCTCGCGTTGATCCAGCGGCACTGCCGGGAGAAGGACATCCACCCCTGATCTGCCCGGTAGAACAACGCTTGCCACTTGGTGAGCCGACCGTCTATCCTTCTTGCGGGGCTGCTTTTCATCGCCTCATTCGCAGGAGAGACGAATGACGATCACGCTGGACACTGACTCCAGCCCGCGACTGTTGCCGGTGGGCAAGCGCGTGCACCGGCGCGGCAAGGACCTGGAGCGGTTCCTGAACCTCTGGCGAATGGCCCTGGTGGCGGTCGTGACGGTGGCGATGCTTCTGGGTCGGCTCACACGGCCCGTCGCCATGCCCGAGGACGGTGTGGCGGAGATCGTGCTCGGGGGTCTGCTGCTGTTCGGGCTGGCGTTGCAGCTCTACCTCGCCTGGTTCCCCTGGGACAGCCGGCTCTCGCCCGTGGTGGTGGTGGTGGACGTGCTGGCGGTGACCGTTTTCCTGCTCGGGTGTGTGGCTGTAGACCGCGCGATCGTGGCGACGAACTCGCAGCTCTTCTTCTTCCTCTACTTCTTCGTGATCGTCTCGGCGGGCCTGCGCGGCGACCCGGTGAGTTCGCGCACCGTCGCAAGGTCCGTGCCTGCCAGCTACGGCTTCGTGGTGTTCCTGGCAGTGGCGTGGCGGCATGTCGAGACGGGGGTCCAGCCCGACCCGGTCTACGGTGCCTTCCGGTGGGACCTGCAACTGGCGCGGGTGGCGATCCTCGCGGTGGTCACCTTCATCATCAGCTACGACGTCGGGCTGGGGGCGAGCGACCGGACGGAGGCCCGGACCGATCCGCTCACCGGTGCGTACAACCGCCGGTTCCTCGAGGAGTTCCTGAACCGCGAGATGGCCCGCAGCCGCCGGTCACTGCAGCCTCTCTCCCTGCTCATGCTGGACCTGGACGGGTTCAAGGCCTTCAACGACGAGCACGGCCACCTGGCCGGCGACGACGTGCTGGTCGCCGTTGCTCAAAGTCTTCGCAATGCGGTGCGCACCAGCGACGTGGTGGCGCGCTATGGGGGCGACGAGTTCGTGGTGGTTCTGCCCAACACCCCGGGGGAGGCGGCGCGGCGGGTGGCGCGGGAGCTTTGCAGAGCGGTGCCTCCGCCGGTGCAGCTCTCCATTGGAATAGGCTGCATGGGCGACCGTTTGCAGAGCCCTGGGCAGCTCTTCGCGATTGCGGATGCCGCTCTGATGCGCGCCAAGCAGGCTGGCGGCGGTGTGAGCCTCGAGTAGCTCGTCTCGCTGCTCGAGAAGAAAGGTGGGGGAGGCCGTCTGGTGGTGAAACGGGCCGTTTTCCGCGTGATTCGTCACGTCCTCGGGTGGGGATTGCTGGTCGTCGGGATCGCCGGCCTCGTGCTGCCCGTCCTGCAGGGCTGGCTCTTCATCGCCCTCGCGGCCCTGCTCCTCGCCCCCGACGTGCCTTTCTTCGCCCGCCT
Source organism: Thermoanaerobaculaceae bacterium (assembly GCA_022865555.1). Taxonomy (GTDB): domain Bacteria; phylum Acidobacteriota; class Thermoanaerobaculia; order Thermoanaerobaculales; family Thermoanaerobaculaceae; genus RBG-13-68-16. The sequence goes on from JALHTD010000476.1 coordinate 16,707, forward strand.
GTTGGGCTGGATCGAGAACCGCTTCCCCGCCCTGCGTCACCCGATCCAGCGGGTGCGCGCTCGGCTGGGACACCATGGCCCGCCGCCGTCCGGGGACGCGAGCGAGTAGTCTCCGCCGACAACCCCAGCGCCTCGGCGTGAGGCGTCTGCCCGCCGTCAGCGCGAGCTGGGAACCTGGAGCCCGGGCTCGCCGGGAACGGCAAGCAACGCCCCGACCTTGTTGCGCTTTGGCCAGAGCAGCACCATGCCGACCGCAGCGACGCCGGTGAAGATCCAGAACCAGTCCTGGCGCCCGGTGAGGAAGTACAGGACGAGACCGAGGACTGCGACTCCCTCGAGCCGGGCAAACGCCACGATGTGGGCGGAGAAGTGCGCCGCCAGGAGGCGCTCCGGCTGCTGGCCCACGGTGTAGACGCGTCGCGGGCCCGCGAGCATGGCTCGGTAGACCGGCATGATTGTCACCAGGTTCACCGCCGCGAGGAAAGCAAAGCCCCACAGCAGCGGCTCCCCCTGGGGGAGGGCAGGCGGGACCGCAAGGGGCACGGCGGTGACCACCCCCGCGTAGCCCGCGAGGCTGGCCAGCAGGGCCGCACACACGATCTGGAGGCGACGGGTGTGGCGCGCCACGGTTTCCAACATGGAAGCCCTCCTGCGGAGACTCCGGAAAGGGTAACCGGGCGCCCCTGCCCCGGTCAACGCGTTCGCGTGGAGAAACAGCGAAACCCCGCGTTGCGGGGTTTCGGCTTGGCGGAAAGTCCGCCCGGGCCTTTGCAGTGGGTTTCGCGGCTGCTATGTCCGTCGAACGCCCGCGGCCGGTTTGGCACTACCAATATGGGAGGGTGCCAGGGTGCTGTCAAGGTCCTCCGGCGGCTGCGATCGCGTCCACGACGGCTACCGCAGCGGCCAGCGCCGCGGTGCCGGCCTCCCCGTCCACGAACGGTCCGGACTCACCCCGGCAGGCGCGCTGAAACGCGAGGTGCTCCCCCGCAAGGGGCTCAGCCTTCTCGACTTTGACGTCGAGCGGGGTGATGGTGGTTTCGCCCGCCGCGCGTACCAGGCGGTAGGCCGAGACGCTCTGTTCGGCGTAATCGATGGAGTGGTAGGCGTCCGGCTCGAACAGTCGAAGCTTGCGGACCCGCTCGGAGGAAACCCTGCTGGCGGTGAGGTTTGCAACGCAGCCGGTGGCGAACTCCAGACGCACGTTCGCCAGGTCCACCCGCTCGGAGAGCACCGGCACACCCACCGCACGCACCTCCCTGATCGGGGCGCCTCCGTTGAGGGCCTGGGCGAGCTGGAGGTCGTGCACCATCAGGTCGAGGACCACGTCGATGTCCATCGAGCGGCGAGTGAACGGGGAGAGGCGCTGGGCCTCGAGGTAGCGCGGGCGCGGCGAACGGGCCAGGACCGCCTGCACCGCGGGGTTGAAGTACTCCACGTGCCCGACGCCGAGGACGACGCCGTGGTGCCTCGCGAGCGCTACCATCTCCCGGGCCTCGGCAACCGAGGCGGCGATCGGCTTCTCGACCATCACGTGGCGACCGGCGGCGAGGAAGCGCCCGGCCACCTCGCTGTGCGTCACGGTCGGGGAGGCGATCACCGCGGCCTCCGCGCGGCTGACTGCCTCCTCGATGCTCGCGAGAGGCTCGGCACCGAACTCGGCGCACGTTGCCTCCAGCCGCGCGCGGTCGGGATCGAAGGCGCCGGCACAACGCCAGCCGGGAAGCGTGCGGGCCAGGCGCAGGTGGTGCCTGCCGAGGTGGCCGATCCCCACCACCACGACGGCCAGGGGAGTTCGCTCGCTCATGACGCACGAGATTACGCGGCCCTGCACAATCCCCGCAAGGGGGTTGTCTTTCTTGGTCACTGCGTGACGGCTATGTACTGCCAAGCGGCTGCACGGCCAGGCTCTTTCTTTCACTGCGTGAGGCCTCTTCCTTGCCCGACGGGTGTGCGGCCGGTCGTTTCTTGCCACTCCGTGGAGGTTTTCTTTTGCCCCGCGGGCTTTGAGCGGTCGCTCGCTGCGGCCGTCGAGGCCGCAGCTCCGACCCGCCGTCGCGTGCGACCGAGCAGTGCTGCTCGCCGCGCGGACCCTCGTGGTTCGGCCTTCGGCCGCCCACGTCTCCACACGGCGATCGGCACGCTCGGTGCCCGCACGCTTCGGCGCAATGGCTCC